>CAYWGB010000009.1:0-13733 GCA_964457825.1 uncultured Campylobacterales bacterium
TTCGAGGGTGACAAAGACAAAGAGAAGCACAGAACAGTTAATGGCTGGAAAAATGCTGGTCTTCCATATACTTATAAAATCAACAAAGATAAAGTTATACTAGACAGATAGTCTTGACTCTTCTTTACATATAGCAAAGTTTATATCAACTTTGCTATAATACCAACTTCACGTTTTACACATTTTGTTTAATTTTTACAATTCATTACATAAAGGTATAGTATGGACATAAAAGAAAAATATTGGAATCCATATCTTGGTGGTGTTGTGTTGGGAACTATGCTCTTTTTGACATTTCTAATCGCATCACAAGGTTTTGGCGCAAGCGGAACATTTTCTAGATTAACTGCACAGGTGCTTGTCAATAGTGACAGTAGTTGGCTAGATAACACTTATGTAGCTAGCTACTTCAAGCATGGAGACAATGCACTCCTAAACTGGACAGTCATTGAGACTATTGGTATTTTAATAGGTGGTTTCCTTAGTGCTCTTTTTGCCAGAAGACTATCTATCAAACCAGACAAAGCAAGCTCTTATCCTGTAAGCAAGAGGTTTTTTTGGGCTTTTATTGGTGGTGTCATAGTGGCTTATTCCACTAGATTAGCCAGAGGATGCACCAGTGGTCAAGGACTTGATGGTATGGCAACGTTTTCTGTGGGAGCATGGATATTTATGTTTAGTGCATTTGCTGGAGCATTGATATTTTCTCCATTTTTTAGAAAAGCTTGGATAGGAGACAAAAATGAATGATTTAATATTTCCTCTCTTTACAAATGGGTTCATCAGTAGTGAGGCTAATTTCTTTTTTGCAATAATCATGGGTATAACCTTTGGATTTGTACTTGAGAGAACCGGTTTTACTAGAGCTGCAAAAATAGCAGGTACATTCTATCTCAAAAATATAGATGTACCTAAAATCATGGGCACAACAGTCATAACTACCACTACTTGGTTTATCATATTTTCATATCTAGGATGGATAGATTTATCATCACTGTTTACACCGGGGACATACATCTGGCCTTATGTTGTAGGTGGATTACTATTTGGTTTAGGCATGGTAACCGCAGGATATTGTCCGGGTACAGCAGTTGCTGGGCTTGGTACCGGCAAAAGTGATGCACTTGTATTTATCTTGGGTCTCTTTGTAGGTATGTATCTATACTTCGTGCTCTATCCAATCGTAGGAGATTTTGCAAACTCAACCAAGCTAGGAGTTGTTAAATTGCAAGATATATTCGGTGGAAACGAATACACATCATATATTTTAACTGTCGCACTAGAGGCTGGTATCATAATGTTTCTAATGTTTTTACAAAAACTTACAAATAAAGGAGAGAGATAATGCAAACAAGTAAAGTAGCCACTATGGGTGGGTTAATTATTTTGATAGGAGGGCTGGCTTTGGCTTTCGTAACAGGAAGTAGCGCATCAGCCCTGCAGGAAGCGAGAGCAAAAAGTATTGCTAACTATACAAGCTTGACACAAAAGGCAATCGAAGATAAAGATCTTTCACAAGCAGAGAAATTTGCAAAGAAAGCTCTAGCCGTCGATCCTTCTAATAAGGATGCTCTCAAGGCTTACAAAAATGCTATTTTGGCATCTGGTGGTGGAGCAGTAGCAACAAAAAGTACTACTCAGACAGAAGCACCAACCAAAAAAGCAGCAGAATCAGAAGACGAAATGGGATGCATCTAACGCATTTCCTTTTGGGCTCTATCTAGCCAATACTGGCTAGATTTACTATTGCCATCTTTTTTCAACAACTTCGCATACTCAAACATAGCATCTGTATTTTTATTAATTGCCGCCTCTTTAAACCAAATAAGTGCTTTATTGGAATCATTATTTTCATATTGATATATTTTGGCAATCTCAAACTGTGACTTTGCATGCCCAAGATTTGCTGCTTTTAGATAGTATCCACTAGATAGAGTGCCTGTGCTTTGGATCGCTAGATTATAACAAGCTTTTGAAATATTGTTATCACATGCGGTTTGATAGAATTTGTTTGATTTTGATTTATCTGGGTTTACACCATACCCTTTTTCGTAAATCACTCCTAGGTTATAAGTAGCATAGGCATGATTTTGCTTTTCTGCTTTTTTGTACCACTCTATAGCTTTTGTAAAATTCTTATCAATCCCCTCGCCTTTGGAATACATCACTCCCATGTCATACTGTGCATCAGCCAGCCCTTGATCGGCTGCTTTTTTGTACCAATATACTGCTTTGTTTTTATCCATCAAACCTATAGTTGTCATGTCATACAACAGACCCACTTTGAACTGTGCCAATGCGTCACCATTTTTTGCTAGCGGATAGAGCATATTAAATGAAGCCTCATACTTACCGGCATCATATAGCTCGAGTCCCATCTTTAGATCATCAAGCGCGCAAGGAGATATTTGGGTACTGACAGAGATAAGTAACGCAGATTTCAGAAGATGTCTCATAGTTAAATCCTTATTTGAAGTTAATTTACATTGCTAGCTGTAGATTTTTAATATATCTTTATCTACACCTTTGATAATGCTCATATCTTTATCTGTATAATCAATACTTGATAACATATATCTAACTGCGTTGAGTCTTGCTCTTTTTTTATCGATAGCATCAAAGCAACACCAAGGAGAGATTTTAGTTCCGCTAAGGGCAAACATCTTATCTCTTAGTATCACATACTCATCATATTTTTCATATGATTTATAATCCAGCTTGCTAAGCTTCCAGCTCTTTAACGGGTCATCTTCTCTATCTTTTATTCGTTTGGCTTGGGTCTCTTTGTTTATATTTAAATAGAATTTGAAAAATATTATACCCTCTTGGACAAGTAACTTTTCTACATCGTTCACCTGAGTGTAAAATTGATCATGTTGCTCTTGTGTACAAAATCCCATCACCTGCTCTATACCTGCACGATTATACCAACTACGGTCAAAAAAAACTATCTCACCAGCATTTGGAAGATGTTTGTAGTGTCGCTGAAAATACCACTGCCCTAACTCTTTTTCTGTTGGTTTGGGTAGTGCTACAGATCTCGACATTCTAGGATTTAGATATGGATTTATCGCTTTTATAGTCGAACTTTTACCTGCTGTATCCATTCCTTCAAAAATTATCAGAAGTCTCTTATCGTTCTCTTTTATCCATTTTTGCAGTTTAACTATCTCAAATTGCAAAAGATACAGCTGTTTGTTGTAGAATTTACTTTTAATCGCTCCGTTTTTCTTATAGACTTTAGAGGGATTTTCTGTATGTTCAGGTAAATCATGAGTGAAATGTGGTGGTATTAGCATATGTTTCCTTTGCTTGGATGGTCACATACACCGGGGGTTTTCCCGATATAGGCAGATTAGGCTATTTTGTCTTTGGTTAAAAATAGCTTCATGAAATTTGATATGCTCTCTTTCATATTGTTTCTATCAACAACCATATCTATCAGACCATGCTCAAGTAAAAACTCAGCTCTTTGGAAACCTTCTGGCAGGTCAACTCCCACAGTTTGCTTGATGACTCTCTGACCTGCAAAGCCAATGAGGGCATTTGGCTCTGCCATTATGATATCTCCTAGCATGGCGAATGATGCACTAACTCCCCCCATTGTAGGGTCTGTAAGGACAGATATATATGGTAAGTTTGCATCACTTAATTTCTTTAACGCTGCAGAGGTTTTAGACATTTGCAAGAGTGAATATGTGCTCTCTTGCATCCTTGCACCACCCGAAGCTGACACAATCACTAATCCACACTGTTTATCCATAGCTCTATTTACTGCACGGACTATCTTTTCACCCTCAACCGAGCCTAGGCTCCCACCCATAAAGGCAAAGTCAAATACGACCAGTTCTACTGGCTGATCATTTATGGTGCAGCTACCGCTAACTACAGATGAGATTTTACCGGTCTTCTTTTTGCCCTCTTCTATACGTTTTTTATAGCTTTTTTTATCTGAAAATTTTAGTGGGTCCACTGGAGCTAGTGAGGTGTCATGCTCCAAAAAACTGCCTTTATCAGTAAGGATACGTATCCTCTCATCAGCAACGATTCTAAAATGATGTATACATTTTGGACATACGTTGTTTAGCTTTTCTACTTGCTTGTAGTGCATTAGTGATTGACAACTTGGGCATTTGATCCAGTGACTCTGATCCTCTTCTTTTTTCTTATACATTCCGCTAAATAGACTTCCGAAATTCATTATAGGCTCCTATTGACTATCTTTAATAATTTATTCATGATATCTTTTTCTTTTGTTACTATAACATATTCATTCTCAACAACAACTTCCAGACCTTCACAAAGCGATAATCCTGCGACAACATCATATATTCTCACTCCTCCAGTCAAGAAGACAAAGCTCACATCATGTGCATAAGCCAATGATAATGCAGTCGCACCTGGAGAACGAAACTTAAGCCCATTTTCCTGGAGTCTTTTTACACTCTCATAGTCTGAGTAGCTTCTCTCAAATATGCCTACATCACTATATGGATTTGGGGATACTGGTACCATATTAGTACTGCCGAGTTTACCTCTAGACAAGCCTACATCTCTGAGAAAAAAATCACCATTGGCCATATTACACACACATGCAGACTCAATTTTTCCATCTGTGTCTAGTAGAGCAGCCGAAGACCCATAATATGGTATGTTGGATATAAAATTAGAGCTACCATCAAGTGGATCAAGTATAATCTTTTTTGATCCAGATCCTATGATACCTGACTCTTCGGATTCAATCTCTCCAAAAGAACCAAGATGTTTGACAAATATCTGCTCCGCTAGCATATCGGCCTCTGTGCTTCTATCACCGCCAGCACCAATATCATACTTTTTTGCGAGATTAGCTTCAGATTTTTGGGAAAATATATCGACTATCTCCTCGTTGGCCTTCAAACAGGCCAATGAAAAAGGACTTAGATTACTATTCACCTTTGGTTTTGGTTATGGTGGTATATGTGTCACCTTTTGGACTAACCATCCAGAAGTTGCTAGATGAGTATCTGAAGTTATCTAAAATAGCTTTTGTTTTGGAAGATTTTGTATGCTCGTAGTGCTCTATGAGGATATCTTTGAGATCATATAGCTCAGTATCATGCTCATCAGTACTAATTCTCTCTACCTCGACTAGCTCTTTATTTACTTTTTCATAGAAGGTGTGCTCCTCGTCATATACAAATGCTACTCCACCTGTCATACCTGCTCCAAAGTTCATACCAGTCTTGCCAAGTATGACAACCACACCTCCAGTCATATATTCACAAGGGTGATCGCCAGTTCCCTCTACGACAGTGATAGCTCCTGAATTTCGGACTGCAAATCTCTCTCCTACTTCGCCAGCTATAAAGAGTTTTCCTCCAGTTGCACCATATAGACATGTATTGCCACCGAGGCTATAATCGTTGCCTTTGTCTTTTGAGACGACGATTATGCGTCCTCCGCTCATACCTTTACCAATATAGTCATTGGCAGCCCCAGTTACCCGTATGCTGACACCGTTTGCCAAAAATGCACCCAGAGATTGACCTGTAACTCCATCTAGTTCGATCTCTATCGTATCCTCTGGCAATCCTTTGTTGCCATGTATAGCGGCAATCTCACCAGATATATATGTACCAAAACTTCTATTTGTATTTTTAATCTCTTTAGATATTTTTACATGGGTTCCATTTTTGATGTTGTCTGATAACTCTTTGGCAATATTGATCTCGAATTCATTTTTATCATAAGGCTCATTTGACTCTACTTGACAAGTATCTACTCCATCCAGTCTATGCAACAGCGCATCTAGATTAAACTTTTTACTAAAATCATCATCAAGCTTTTCTAGCAGATCCACTCTACCTACTATCTGTTCGAGCGATGTGTATCCCATGCTAGCCAAAATCTCTCTGACATCTTCAGCCAAGAGCGTGAAATAGTTTACAACTCTTTGAACATTGCCTTGGAATTTGGCTCTAAGGTTCTCTTTTTGTGTTGCTACACCTACTGCACAAGTGTTGAGATGGCAGACTCTAAACATCATGCATCCTACTGTTACTAGTGCCCCTGTACCAAATGCATACTGCTCGGCACCAAACATTGCCGCCTTTACAACATCTAGACCAGTTTTGAGTCCACCATCAGTCTCTAGCACTACTCTCTCCCTGAGTGAGTTTGCCTTGAGTGCATTATGAGCCTCAACTAACCCTAACTCCCATGGATTGCCTGCAAATCTAATCGAACCTATCGGTGCGGCTCCCGTACCGCCATCAGCACCGGAGATGATGATCTTGTCAGCATAACATTTAGCAACTCCTGTTGCTATCGTACCTACACCAATAGTAGATACAAGCTTTACAGCAATTTTAGCTTTTGGATTAATCTGCTTCAAGTCAAAAATTAGCTGTGCTAGATCCTCTATGGAGTAGATATCATGATGTGGAGGTGGTGATATTAGTGTTACGCCTGGCTTCGTATATCTCAGTGTAGCTATCAGAGGTGTGACTTTTGAGCCGGGCAACTGTCCTCCTTCGCCTGGCTTGGCTCCTTGTGCTACTTTTATCTGCAGTTCACTAGCAGAACGCAGATACTCCGGAGTAACCCCAAACCTACCAGATGCTACCTGCTTGATCTCTGAGTTTAGCTCTGTGTTATATCTAGATGGACTCTCGCCCCCCTCGCCTGAGTTTGACTTTCCACCTATCTGGTTCATCGCCATTGCTAGCGTCTCATGGGCTTCTGGTGATATGGAACCCATACTCATAGCTGCTGTTGAGAATCTTTTAAATATTTCACTAGCTGGCTCGACTTGATCGAGCGCAATTGGCTCTTTGTCGCTTTTGATAGCAAAGAAATCACGAATAAACTTTTTATCTCTCTTGTCTACGAGATCTTTTAGTTTGGCAAACTCATCCTTATCTCCCGTGATGGCAGATTTCTGAATAGCCATGATAGTATCTCTGGAGAAGTCATGAAACTCTTCACCTTTTTTAAATTTGTAGAATCCACCCTTATATAGCGGCATCTTCTTATCGTCAAGTTCGTTAGTGTAGGCTCTTTTATGGTAGGTATTTAATCTACTCTCTATGTCATCATAGCCCAGCCCTCCAAGTAGCGCCTTTGCATCACTGAAACACTCGCTGGTAATCTCATCACTAAGACCCAGCACATCATGCAAGCTAGAGTTTCTATAGCTAGAGACTGTTGATATTCCCATCTTGGACATTATCTTATAGAGGCCTGCACCGATAGCTCGTCTAGAGCGCTTTAATATTGCTTGGACATCTGCATCTGGATTTTCTGCTCTAACAATGTCTTCTATCGTATAGTATAATAGATACGGGAATACTGTGGCTGCACCAAAAGATATCATACAGCTAGCAGAGTGAGGGTCAAATACCTCTCCAGTGACAGCCACTATACTCACCAGATGTCTCAACTTTGCTTTTTTTAGCTCTTGATTTAGTCGTCCTACTACCATGAGCATAGGTAGGGCCTTTGTTGTCTCTCCTACTTCTCTATCGTCAAGTATGATGGTTCTTACACCATCATTATCAACACTAGCTACTATCTTTTTAATAAGAATATCCATGGAGCTTTTAATATCGTGCTCAAATACAGTACTAAACTGTCCTACTTTGTAGCTAGGATGGTATTTCTCATTGCTGCTATCACCAAACTCCATAAGGAGCTGTAGTTTTTCTGCCGACATTATTGGTGCGACCGTCTTGAGCCTGCGTGCATGCTCTGGGCCATCTGCTAGTATATTATCTATCTCACCAAAGCCTGTATTGATACTCATGACCATTCTCTCTCTGATTGGATCGATTGGAGGATTGGTTACTTGTGCAAATTTTTGCTTGAAAAAGTCAGTAAAGGCTCTCTGCTCAGATGAAAATGCTGCTAGTGGCGCATCATCACCCATAGCGGCTGTCGTCTCTTTGCCCTCAGAAACCATTGGCTTTATCACCTCTCTAATGAGCTCAAGTGTGTAGTTAAAATATCTCTGCTTTGCTTGCATATCTTTTTTGGCACCCACTTTATTGCTTACCTCGACTTTTGAGGTGTGTTCTTGGAGATATGTCATGTTTTCATTTAGCCATTGACCATATGGTGCAGCTGTTTTGAGATGCTCGTCTATGTCATCATTGCTCAGTATCTTATGCTGCTCTAGATCTATTGCCATCATTTCGCCTGATTGGAGCTTTCCTTGTTTTTGTATGTTGTCATCTGGAATGTCAAGCACACCATACTCTGATGATAATAGGAGTCTATTGTCTTTGGTTAAGATATATTTCGCTGGTCTTAGGCCATTTCTATCCATCATACAGATAATCTTTTTACCATCTGTCATACTTACTGCAGCTGGACCATCCCAAGGCTCAAATCTAGTACTATTGTACTCATAAAAAGCCTTAAGTTCAGGATCCATATATGGTGCATTATGCCATGGAGCCGGTATGACTGATCTGGCAGCTTTATAGAAATCCATACCGTTTATACTCAAAAACTCAAAGAAGTTATCCAGACTAGCTGAATCACTCATATCTGGCTGTATTACATCACGGAGTTTATCCATCTGCGTATCGTCAAATACATCACTTTTTGCTGTTCTCATCTTGATATCTGTATTAAATCTATTGGCCTCTATAGAGTTGATCTCTCCGTTGTGTGTTACTTGTCTAAATGGTTGAGCTAGTTTCCACTTTGGCAGAGTATTCGTAGAGAATCTTTGATGAAACAGAGAGTATGATACTTTGAATTTTTCATCTTGCAGGTCTTTATAGAACTGGGCTATATGTGTTGGCATCACAAGCCCTTTATACAGTATCGTAGATGTCGAAAATGATGCTATGTAGAATTCTTCTTCATCTTTTAAGACCCCTTCTATCTCTCTTCTGGTTGAGTATAGTAGAGCATCAAATCTATCTTTTTCATTTTGGCCATTTGGTGATACAAATATCTGCTTAATATTGGGGAGCATTCCCAAGGCTTGTGCACCAAGTGCGTCTGTATCCACAGGTACGTCTCTATCGTAGAGAACATTCAGACCGTTGTCTGCACAGATATTTTTAAAAGTTTCAATCTCACTATCTTTTGAGGAGAATACCATTGCTACTGCATATACATCTGGAAGGGTTACATTAACTGCCTCAAGTTTACTCTTGAAAAACTCATCTGGCATAGAGAACAATAACCCAGATCCGTCGCCACTCTTTCCGTCTGCTGCTATTGCTCCTCTGTGTATCAAGCGTGACAGCGCCGTGATAGAGTCTTTTAGGTTTTGATGTGTAGGGATATTGTCTACAGATACGAGTACTCCAAAACCACAATTGTCTTTGGATTGTGTAAATAAGTCTTGCATATTATTTCTGACCTTTTTAATTGAATTTTTAAGCATTGATAGAAGTGTCTCAAGCATAGAACACATAACGCTCTGATGGTATCTATTTTATCTAAAAAAAATTAAACTTTAGAAGAGAAGGTCTAAGTTTGCATGCGAACTTTTACTTTTTTATTATCTACGAGGATAATCGCATACTCCTCATCATCTATAGATATCAACTCTAGAAGCTCACCGGTCAACTCAGACTCTGGAGAAGAAATCTCATCTGAGACTACGACTCCGTTATCAATGGTGAGCACTCTATCAGAGAGCCTATGTAGCTCAGATTTGTCATGAGAAGTCATTATAGTGGTTGCTCCAAACTCATCATGCATTAGTCTTATGACGCTTTGAATCTCAAATCTAGTTTTTGTATCGAGTGCTGATAGTGGCTCATCTAACAGTAATAGCTTGGGTCTATTTATCATTGCTCTGCATAGTGCCACACGCTGCTGTTCACCTCCGCTTATATCTGATGGATAAGCTCTCTTGAGATCAATAATCGATGTCATTTTCAGCAATTTGTTTGCCAAAACTATATCATCATTAAAAAAAAGTAGATTCTCTATGACAGACATATTTGGAAATAGCGAGTAGTCTTGAAAAACAGCCCCAACATCTCTGTGTTGAATGGTGCAAGGTTTTGAACCGCCTAGCCAATAAGCACCCTGCACGACTACTGAGCCTTTGGCTTCGTCTAGTCCAGCGATGACTCTCAACAGAGAAGTCTTACCGGAGCCACTAGGCCCAGATAAACCCAAGAATGTGCCCTGCTCTAGCTCTATATTAATGTCAAGTTTTTTCTCCCTCGAGAGTTGCTTGGCGATAGATATAGATATCATTACAATAGACTCATAGTTAAGGATGAAGCTAGACCAATTATTCCGCCAAATACACCTCCCCATACGACGAGCCAACCCATATGGTTTTTGATTAGTCTAGAGACAAGCTCTTTTATCATCTGTGGAGAAAGGTCATCAAGTCTTGTATTAACCAACTCTTTAATCTTGGCTCGAATCAAATCTGCAGTTTTCTCTTTCTTGCTCTCGGCTAGTAGCTGCTTTTTGAAGCTTTCGGAGTTTATTATGGTGTGCAGGGCTAATTTTAGCTTTTTAATAAAAGGCTCCTCTAGTGCATCAAACACCCCCTCCCCACCTATCATCTGCACCATAGAACCGAACTTGGACTCCATTACGCTTTGTGTAAGAGCCTCAAATGCAACTGAAAAATCAGCATTGTCTATGATAGGCTCAAGCTCGATACTAATGTCAAAAGAGTCTAGCATATCGGAGATTTTATCATCCGTAAAAAACTGCTCCATAACCATGCTACCTATGGACTCTTTAAAGGTACGAAAGTTACGCTCGATAACACCAGAACCATACAGTCCAGGCACCCTTTCGAAAAGCATATATATGGCTATCTGGTTGGTTATCGCGCCAGACAATGCAAACAGACCGGCGTATAAAAGCATATCATCATATGGTTGCGGCATAGTAAAGGAGATACCAATAAGGATAATTGAGAGTAGATTGGTTACAAGAGATTTATTCATGGTACAACTTTTTAGCGTAATTATACCAAGCTAAAATTATCTTATTGTATAATATAGTAAATTACTAGAGCGAGGACTATAATGCTATCGAAAAAAATCAACAAACTATCTGCTTCTATGACTATAGCCATTTCTACTTTGGCTGCTGAACTAAAAGCAGAGGGAAAAGATGTACTAAGCTTTTCAGCTGGTGAGCCTGATTTTGATACACCAGAAAAGATCAAAGAGGCTGCAATAACTGCCATAAGAGAGGGATACACTAAATACACAGCTGTTGCTGGACTACCCGTGCTGCTAGAAGCGATATCTGACAAACTCAAACGAGAGAATGGTTTGAGCTACAGTACAAAACAGATAGTTGCGAGCAATGGTGCAAAGCAATCTTTGTTTAATATCACTCAAGCTCTTCTGGATAAAGGTGACGAGGTTATCATACCTGCTCCTTATTGGGTAACCTATCCCGAGTTAGTTAAGTATGCCGGTGGCAAACCTGTAATATTGGATACAGATGAGAGTAGTGGATTCAAGATTACACCTGAACAGCTAAAGGGTGCTATAACTAAAAAAACCAAAATGCTCATCTTAACATCACCTTCAAACCCTACTGGTTCTGTCTACACAAAAGAGGAGCTCGGTGCCTTAGCCTCCGTATTAGAAGAGACAGATATCCTAGTAATATCTGATGAGATGTATGAGAAGTTATTGTTTGACAAGGCTGAATTTAGCTCCACTGCAAGTATTAGCGAAGATATGTACAAGAGAACCCTCACTGTAAATGGGCTCAGCAAATCTGTCGCTATGACTGGATGGAGGTTTGGCTACGTGGCATGCGCTGATGAAAAGCTGGTGTCAAAGATGATAGCATTGCAATCACAGAGCACATCCAACATCAATGCTATGACACAAATCGCTGCTTTGCCTGCATTAAATGGTGAAGTTGATGAAGAGATCGAAAAGATGAGAGAAGCTTTTGAGTTCAGAGTAAATGAGGCTGTCGAGATGTTTGAGGCGATTGATGGGTTGAGTGTACGCAAACCAGAAGGGGCTTTTTATCTATTTGTAAACATTAAAGAGGTTAGCAATGATTCCATGAAGTTCTGTAAAGATTTACTAGAAGAGTATGGCGTTGCAGTTGTGCCTGGAATTGCTTTTGGTAGCGATGGCTATTTTAGGTTTTCATTTGCTACTGATATTGTAACCATCAGAGAAGGTATCCGACGCATAGAGAAGTTTGTAAAGAAGTTAAAGAGATAACTACTTCTTCTTTGTCAGGTACTCAAAATACAACCATATACTGCCAATAATACTAGCTAAAATAGCTGGCAGCAGATACCACGGCATCCCTTTTGAGCTCTCCAGTGCCTCTTTTGTGCTGTCACCCATGTAGTAACTCGTGAGCATCACACTAGAGACAAACAAGATACTCGCAAACAGATTGTAAACAGCAAATTTTTTGAAACTATACTTTGAGATTGCCATTGCTAGAGGAACTAATGTCTTCACACCATACAGATACTTCTGCACAAAGATTACGAGACTACCGCTTTTACGCATCAATACTGTAGAGAGCGCCAGCTTACGTTTATGGTTTTTAAAATATGGTATAACCTCTTTTTTCTGATACTTTCCCAAATAAAACAGAAACATATCACCAAGATAATTAAACACTATCCCAACAACCAAGGCGACTTGTATATCCATAACCCCTAATGCAGAGGCTATGCCCGCTGCAATAGTCCAGACAAAAGAGCCTCCCAATGAAAAAAAGGCCAATATAACATAGCCAAGCATCCTCCACTCACCCATATATGTGATGATTTCATCCAGACCAGTGAACCTTTTTAAAAAAAAGTACATTGCCACAGAGACTGCAGCCATTGGTCCATACACAAGTATGTTCTTTACATAAGTATTATTAAGCATACAGTAGTATCTAGTTTTGTATGACGGTGCCAGGGTACATTATCGGCGCAGATGCTGGAGATGTAGTTGTGCTCACAACAGTACCAACTGGCACACCACCGCTTGGCATCATGACTGGTGCACCTGCAGGAGTACCTGCTGGTGCCATTGGCATTGTTGGTGGTACCGTAGCACCTGCAGGCGGCACTGCACCTGGCATTGCAATCATGGCGCCTGGAGGCATCGCGCCTGGTGCCCCCTGACCAAAGCTGTATTTGAATCCTAATGACCCTGCAGTGTAGTATGTGTCGTTTGTTGTAAGCATTGTTTTTGCTTCTGCTACGAGAGAGAAGTCACCTCTTATTTGGTATTCTGCTCCTATGCCTAGAGATCCGAAAAATATAGAGTTGTTGTCGCTGACATCATCTGCTCCAAAGACCTGTGCACCAAAACCTGCCAGAAAGTATGGTGTCAAATCATAGTTGTTATCCCAATACCACAATGCATTAGCACCTACACGAAAGATACCTGTTGTGCCTCCACTTATTCCCTTTGTGCTGTTGTGAAATTCACTATCTCCGCCGTAATCAAATGACAACTGAACTGCGTCCATATCTATGCTGTCTGGTGGCGTGTCACGATTGTAGTTTAGTCTGATTCCCCACGAGGTATTGTTTGACAACTCAGATTGTGTTGAGTTGATGGTATATCCACCCACTACAGAAAAAGAGTTTTTGTAAAGGCTATGGTTGGCTCCAAAAAGCGATACTGTTGCCAATGCCGTAAGTAATAGTTTTTTCAAGACTGTTCCTTTAATCTATTTGCAACAGTATATCAAAAATTAAATTAATTTCATAGTAAAAAATATAACAAATATAATTTTTTAATATTACAATCAATCTGTAA
>CAYWGB010000010.1:0-13230 GCA_964457825.1 uncultured Campylobacterales bacterium
TGCGTTGGCTTCGCTGATTTCGGCATCTTCTGCTGCTTGGATCTCTTGCTCTTCTTCAGATAGCTCTTTTTTTGCTCTTTTGACTCTTCGCCACTATCTGTATTATCCTGAGTTTCATTTTCTACTGCTGAATCTTCATTGGAATCTGTAGACTCTGTGCTGTTTTCGCCCTCGGTAGTATCTTCTGAGTTTGCTTCTGTGGTTTTTTCTTCCGTCTCTTGCGCTTTATCTTCTGAATCGTTCTGCGTCTCATATGAGTCTGGCTTGTCTGTTACTACAACCTCCTCATTGCTATCAGGAATTTCAGTATTTGGAACAGTGGCTTCTTCATCTGCAAATGAAACACTGGTTAGTGCAAATAGTAGAGCGGTTAATTGTATTATCTTTTTCATGAGATTATCCCTCGTTAATGTTTGATATATTTTACAATAATGTAACAGGAAATGCAAGTGCTATTTTTTGTAACTGTCCATTCTATTGAACCATCCTTTCTTGAACCTCTTAAGATTTCTGGCTGGTGGAGATATTTTGGTTAGTCGATCTAAAATATATTTTCCGGCATTACTAAAGGCTCTATAAGCATTTGGATCAGACGGATCCATGTGATTTAGGACTTGATATAGTCCCCAGCCCTTGCCTTGATATCTCTCTCCATTGTTTATACCATCGCCTTTGAAATTAATGTAATCAATCAAAATATATGCTCCCTGAGGATCTATTGTGCCATTTTGTTTATATAGAAGACGTTTATAGTTGTGCTCTACTAGTTTTGCTTGTCCTCTTGGTTTGGCATATGCTATTATTTTTGGATATGATTGATTGAGCCTATTTAGCATAAATCTGGCTTGCAGACCTTTGGTTCTGTCCATAAACTCTGTGAGCTCTTTCATTTTGGAAGTATTGTGCTTTTTGGCATATTGCCACTCGTCATAGCTACTCCAAACACAGTGCATTTGCGGGGTGAGCCAAGTGGGTGGTTTAGCTCCATGTGCTGTAATATATGACAACATTGGCGGAAATGCTTCCCAAAACCACATAGGCTTATCAGCCGTAAACCAGATAAAATGTCCTATGCCTATGGAAGCAAACTCTTCACCTTTGTTCCAATGGACGAGATAACTTTTACGCCCAGAGCCCTCATTTTGCCAAATTCGTTTGGCTATTTGATTGGCTTGGGCATTGCTTAGTTGTAGATTTTTTGCACTCAATTGGGCGATAGAGACACTTGCTAAGAGTAAAATAAGTTTTATGATTTTTGTCAATTTTAGCCTTTAATGGGAGGTTTAATCGTGCAGTGGTTTCCACCGCCGTACTGACTGGTCGTCTGGATATTGCTGCATCCAGTTAAAAATAAAAAACTAGCTATGAAGATGGTAATTAGTGAGAATCTATGCATCAATGAGCTCTTCTAGTTTCTCTTTTACTGTTTGCACATGATCCTTTACTCTGACCTTGTTCCATGCTGCTGCTACATTGCCATCTGGATCTATGATAAAAGTGGAGCGAACTACACCCATATACTCTCTGCCATAGTTCTTTTTGAGTTGCCATACACCATATTGATTGCATACCTCTTTCTCCTCATCGGCAAGTAGCGTGATGCCAAGCTCTTTTTTGTCGATAAAATTTCTATGTTTTTTTGGGCTATCTGGGCTGACTCCCAATATACTAGCACCTAACGAACTAAAAGCAGACTCTGATTGCGTGAACTCAATGGCTTCAGTAGTGCATCCTGGTGTGTTGTCTTTTGGATAAAAATAGAGCACTACCCATCCCCCTTGCAAATCACGTAAGCAGACCTCTTCTTCATCTTGATTTGGCAGACAAAATTCTGGCGCCTTATCTTTGAGTTGTAACATAATTTCTCCTTGTAGTTGCGATAGTACTGGGAGTATATCAGACTAACTTGAATGAGTATATAAACATAGTTAAATAAGTAGAGTTGTTGGATTTAGAGATGAGAAGGGTCTTACGAGAACAAATCTCGTAAGTTAGGTGCCTTACATTGCTGACTTTGGAGCAACGTTTTTAACTGCGTCTTTGGCATCTTTTGTGGCATCTTTCACTGCATCAGTGGCTTTTTCTTTTATAGAGTCAGCGCTATTTTTTGCTGCATCAGTAGCAGACGCTGCAGCAGTTGTGTTGGACTCTGCTTTTTTCTCTGCGGCTTTAGAATCTTTTGCACCACCAGCTATTTGATTTGCGATATCTTCGATATCTTTATCACTTAGATTTGCTACTTGGCCTTTCATGGTTCCCTTCATGGCTCCGCCATAGCTACCATCTTTGTATCCTTTAAGGGCTGCGATGATTTCATCTTTGCTCAAATCTTTTACTATTTTAGATACATTTAGAGCTTTTTTCTCAAAATTTGCACCATGACACCCTGCACATACTGTTGTATTTGCAGCTGATGCTGCTACGGAAATTACTCCCAATGCCAATGTGGCAACTATACTTCTTTTAATCATAACGATACTCCTTTAATTTGTTGAAATAAAATTGTACATCTTTCTAGATTAAAGTATATTAAATTTTTGTGTCAAACTGATGCATATCCCATGTAAAACTGCTTACTTTTTAAGCTCTAATCCAGATAGTCGCACTTATCAATCTCTAGCTCTTCAAGCACGCAATCAATAAACTTACCAGCCTCTCTGGGGGCTAGATAATTATCTCCATCAAACTCTACGCTAAACGATCCACTCTCATCTCCTGTACGTCTATGTATCACCTCTGGATGTAAATCCATTTGTTTCTCGAGTTTAGAGAGTACATCGCATATGATTAATCTAGATTTTGGGTTTGTGTACTCCACGGATAGTCTCATATATCCCTCTTCCATGTGGACTTTTGCATGTCTGTTAAAAATCATTCTCTTCCTTTGGGTTAATAGTAGATAAAATATTACCACATTTTGTATGGACTCACGGTGTTTACGTTAGGCTCCAGTGATTGTATTTTGCAGAAAAATGGCTAAAACAAGTATCAGACTGATGCCGGCTGGTTTTGTATAGAGTTTGTTTGCACTAAGAAACACCAACATGAGTGCAGATACGGCCATAGTACTGATATCAAAAATATATTTACTAGGATCGATATGGAGGGGATGAACAAGTGCTGCTGCACCTAGAACGACAGATACATTGGCCATATTGGAGCCTATTATCGCACCTATTGCCAAATCAGCCTTGCCTTTTCTTGCAGCAGATATTCCAACCATTAGCTCTGGCATAGAAGTGCCAAGTGATATCATCATGATACCTATAATCCACTCACTAACACCAAATGCAGACGCAATCTTGGATGCACTTTCTATGGTATAGTCAGCTCCGCCTACTACCATAATGAAGCCCAATATCGTCAGTGATGCTGTTTTGAACCATGAGAATATTGTGGGTTCATCTTCTGAATCTGATTCTGTGAGGAGTTGATCTTCGGACTTAACCAAGAATAATACATATGCCACCATCAAGACAAGCAATAACAAGCCATCAACTCTCGAGAAAACTCCATCCATAATCATAAGTACAAAAAAGAGCACGGGAAAAAGTGCCCAACTGCTATCTTTTGAGAAAAAATCTCTGCTTGGGTTGATTTTTTTGGAGATGATGAATATAACAGCCAATACTAGTGTAATGTTAAATATATTGCTGCCGATAACATTAGATATTGCCAATTGTTGTTTGCCATTGAGACTAGCCGATACTGAGGCTGCCATTTCGGGCAAACTTGTACCCAAGGCAATCAAGGTTGCGCCTATGACAAACTCGGATACGCCAAATTTTTTGGCAATCTTCTCACTTTGTGCAACTAAAATATCTGATCCAAATATCAATATAGCCAAGGATATGATAAATATGATAATTGTGATGAACATTATAGCATCTCCTCTGTTCTGCATATTAAGCTGGTGGGTAAACTGTACTGATGTATGATTTGTGCCTCTTTTGTACGCATTTGTCCACTGTCTGTCTCATGGTCATATCCTAACAGATGAAGCATACCATGTATGAATAAAAGGGTGAATTCCTCTTGGTTGGAGTGCCCAAAGATACCGGCTGCTTGTTCTACATGGTCTCTAGATACTACGATGGAGCCGAGAGATGCATTTGTATCTACAGCATCCATTGGGAAGCTCAACACATCAGTGCTAGCATCAACATCTCTATACTCCCTATTCAGCTCCCTGATCCTTGTGTCATCTACTACAACCAACTCCACATTATCAGCAGTTTCATGCTCATTTAGTAGTGTTGTTAGAATCTTTTCTGGTAAAGTAGTCTCAAAATATGAGCCAGTATTGTTGACCAGCTCTATCATTGTCTATATTCTCTTTAATCTGCTATTGGATGTTTGGTTGTGGGGACTGAGTCGTGGTTGTGCTGTGTTTTTGAGATCTTGTTTGCAGTGAGACCTTCCGATAATCCATCCATCATTGTACTCTTTGGAAGCGCTCGAGAGTTTGTAGTTTTTTTGAAATGTTCCGTTTGCTGTAACGCATCCATCTACAATCCCAGCTTTATAATTATTACTTTTATTTCGACCAAAATTAAGACCTTGGTAACAGAAATAACCAGACAGCTGTTCTCCTCCACGACATTTACGTAGTCCACCTCTGTGTGAGCTGCACCCAAGCAATAGTAGTGACCCAGCTGTTATAATGACCATTAGTTTGTATCTCTTGAAATTTATATGCATATTGTGTCCATTTGTTTTGGTACGATTTTATCACAATAAAGTATAAAAACAACCAAGCTATAATAAAAATATTATTTAGTTGATCGGGCTATAATGGATTCACTTAAGCATTTTCCCCTTTGACTAGTCCAGCAGGTAGACTATCAAGTTGATCTGGAAACACACTCTCTACATTTAACTCTGGATGAATCAGTTCTCTGAGTCTTTTTTGGATAACCATTTTGGTGGTAGCAGTACTCATGGAACACCCATTGCATGTTCCTCCCAACTCCACATATATTACACTATCTTTGACACCTATCAAGTTCATGGTGCCATCATGTGACTTAACATATTCGGATATTGATGGCATATAATTGGCAGTTGCTTGGTATATCTCTTCGTCGCTAAATGGTATCATGTTTTCCTCATTATGTTCAAATTTAAATAAATATATCACAAGAAGATTAATTGTAGTTAAAACGAGGGTCAGGTATCAAATTTTGACCGGTCTCTTAGATTCGATTAGATAAAATATCAAAGGATATTAGAGTGAATAAGCAGAGGAAGATATGAATAGATTTATATATTTATTTGGTCTTGTGACTATAGTGGTCATGAGCGGATGCAATAACAATACACATTCAGCAGCTAGTAAAGTAGTCTTTGATATGTCTGGTGATATTGAGAGGACAGAGTATATGCTACTAGAAGAGAGAGAGATGGATACTCAGGTAAAGAGTGCCAAAAATAGTATCTCCTATTATGGTTCAATTGACAACAGGGTAAGTTACTTTTCTATACCAAATAAAATTGATATAGAAAAACAGAAACCTCATGTTGGCGGGACTCAAATGCTAAATCCTCATAACGCTCATGGTGGAAAAATTGTTGTAACTATTGCCAAGAATGGAAACTATAAAGCCATAATACCAAGATATTTAGAAGATAGTGGAGATATTATAAAAGATGCATTAAGTATGAGCATACAAGATGCCAACTCCGAAAAACATGTATTTTGCAAAGTAATAGATCATAAAAATAGAATTAGCACAGTCAAATCAGATAAAGATGATGTTTTTGAGATATCTTGTATTTTAATCGACAACGAACCAATTGAGACAGGAGTGGTTTCGTCTCTCGACAGACATACGTATAATACAGAGTATCAATCTGACACTATCGCTTTGCGATAATATACTTATAGAGAGTCAAATTTTACACCTTGCACAACGATATTGATGTTTGTTTCGCATCTAATTTACACAATATACTAACGAAAGAGCCATCATGCATACATTTGCAACAATCATAAAATCAAATACAGAGTTGTTAGAAAATCTGACAAGCTTGCATTACGAAATACCAACACAAATACAGAAGTTGGCGATCCCAGAAGCGATGAACGGTGAGGATATATTGGCTCAGGCAAAAACTGGCTCTGGCAAAACAGCCGCTTTTGGAATACCTGTTATTGAAAAGCTCTCTTTGCAGACTAGGGAACCACAAGTTCTTATAATCACCCCTACGAGAGAGCTAGCCACACAGGTCTCATCTGAGCTTCGAAAATTGGCTCGCTATAAACCAAATATTAAAATTTTATCACTCACTGGTGGCGTGCCCATGCGAGGGCAAATCGAATCGTTAGAGCAGGGTGCTCATATCGTAGTGGGTACACCAGGCAGGCTGCAAGACCATCTCTCTCGTTCTACTCTTCCTCTCTTCGAAATTCATACTCTAGTATTAGATGAAGCAGACAGAATGCTTGATATGGGATTTTATGACGCGATCAAGAAGATTGCTTCAAATATACGAACCAAAAAACAGACTCTAATGTTTTCAGCCACTTATCCTCCCAAGATTTCAGAACTTGCATCATCTCTATTGAAAAACCCCAAGAAGATAAAAGTAGAGGAGGTTGATAATCAGCTAAAAATCAATCAGGTTGCCTATGAGGTTGGTCAGGGATCAAAACAAAAAGAGTTACTTCATATACTCAAGAGTAAACAGCCCAAAAGCTGCCTAATTTTTGCTAATTTAAAATCAGAAACAGAATACCTCTCTGATTTTTTATGTGATAATAAATTTTTAGCACAAGAGCTCAACAGTAACCTTGATCAGCGACAAAGAGATGAAACCCTACTTATGTTTGCTAATGGCACTATTCCGATTTTGGTTGCAACTGATGTGGCCTCTAGGGGTATAGATATTAAGGATATAGAGTTGGTAATCAACTACGATTTGCCAAATGATCGTGAGCTTTATACTCACCGCATAGGACGAACAGGCAGAGCAGGCACCAAGGGTGAAGCCATCTCTCTATATACAAGCTCTCAAAAAGAAAAAATATCTCAAATAGCTCCAGAGATAGACTATGACAAAATTGCTAATTTGCGAGCAGATTCCTCTTTTGTACTGACAAGCAACCTAAATACTGTGTGTATAAATGGCGGCAAAAAAAGCAAACTGAGAGCTGGTGATATACTAGGAACATTGTGTAAAGACATTGGAATAGACGGCAAGCATATAGGAAAAATTAATATACATGATAGATGCTCATATGTTGCGATTTATGCAGATATGACCAACAAGGTATTGCAGGGTATTCAAAACACAAAGATAAAAAATAAGAAGTTTAAAGCATGGGCACTATAGTCAAATATGAAGTTTTATAGAGTCTATATCGAATTAACCAACCAGTGTGGGCTTGCATGTACTTTTTGCCCAACAAAAGAGTTACCATCTAAAACCATGAGTCTAGAGATGTTTGATACAATACTGGGTCAAGTTACCAACTATACTGACGAAATTGCATGTCATGTTATGGGCGACCCTTTTACCCTATCGAATTTGGATCAATATTTGGATCTAATCGATAAGCATAAATTAAAGGCTCTATTGACTACAAGTGGATATTTCTGCAAAAAACAACCATCTTCCACGCTGTTTCATCGAGCCGTTAAGCAGATAAATATCTCCCTTAATAGCTACAACAAAAATGATACCTCACTAACTTTACCTCAGTATATTACTCCGATACTGCAACTGTGTAAAGAGAAGGAAAATAGTTCTCCTGAGATTTTCATAAATTTGAGAGTCTGGAATATCGATGAGGAAATGAGTGAACAGGCATTTAACACGGAATTGTTTGCAATATTGAGTCGTGAATTTGATGTAGTTTTGGATATCGATAAGATATATGCAGAGAAACCTAAAAGCATTAGATTAGGACACAAGATCATCCTCCATTTTGACAACTACTTTCAATGGCCAAGCCTATCAGATACTGTCAGTTCAAATGGCACATGTCAAGGATTAAGTTCTCATATCGCGATACTCTCTTCTGGAGTTGTTGTTCCGTGTTGTTTGGATCATGCTGGAGTGATTAATCTAGGGAATCTATCGGATAGGTCTCTAGATGAGATATTGTCATCCAAAAGGGTTAGACATATCAAGAGCGAATTTGCGCAATTTCGTGCAGCAGAGGAGCTTTGTCGTAAATGTACCTATAAAAATAGATTTAATTAGAAGAGTCCCTCCACAGGAGGTGGCTCCTGGGAGTCGCCAAAGAGCTCTTTTGGTGTGATCTTTTTTGTGCTTTTATGTTTTTGGATTGCAGGTTTTGTTTTTTTGTTTTTTTGTTTGGACTTGTACAGTTCTAATTGTCTGATTTGCTCCCGTTTTAATTTTCTGGCTCTTTTTTCTGCCTTTAATTTTTCTGCTCTTTTCTGCTCTTTTTCTTGCCTGATCATTTTTTCTCTCTCTCGCTTGAGCTCTCGTTTCAGTCTCTGTGCAGTTCTCGCTTGCTTTTTCTTGAGAGCCTCTTTTTTTCTTTGGGTTATGAGGCGCTGCTTGTCTAGCTGGGCTTGTGTGAGATTTGGTTTTAGATAATCAGTCTCAACTAGGGCTTTGACAATTTTGCCAAATGTAGGAACAGCAGAATCAGATGCAAAGTGATAATCTTTGGCTTCTTCTCTGCTGAGCTCTATTGCTATAACACCAATCGTGTACTTATGCCCCTTGTCATCGTTTGCAAAACCAAAAAAACTACTATTGTATTTTTTGATATATTTTCCATTCTTTACGATATGAGCAGTCCCTGTCTTTCCACCAATCTCTAGTCCAGGGTATGCCGCAGTTTTAGCAGTCCCCCTCGTAACAACATCTATGAGTATCTCTTTGATGGTACGAGCAGTCTTAGATTTTATAGGTTTGATATCAGTAGAGGATGACTTTTTTCTGTATTGATGGTTTTTGCTGTCTACCAAATAGTCGGTTATCCTTGGGGTAACCCCAATACCATTGTTGTTAAATGCACTATATGCCTTGAGGAGCTGGATAAAAGAGGCATACATACCGTAACCATATGCTTGATTTGCACGGTGTAATTTATTGGATAAGAGTTTGACATTCTTGATCCTGCCGGGGAGTTCTCTGGATATATCTACTCCAGTTCGCTTACCAAGACCAAAAGCTTGCAATCCATCATGAAAATCTTTACCATTCATAAGCCATACTATCTTTGAGATGCCAACATTTGATGAGTGAACTATGATGTCGGTGGCAGTTTGAGAATCATAAACTTCATCATCTCGTATGACATACTTTTTTCCTATTCTCAACTTGCCATCAGTTGTGTCAAAAACACTATTTTTCCCCACTAGTCCCTTATCTATAGCCAAAGAGAGAGAGATTGGTTTCATAACAGATCCGGGCTCATAAAGAAACTCACTAAATTTAGGATTTAGCTTATAGACATCACCCTTCTTGATATTCTCAGGATTGAATCTATCTGATGAAGCCACGGTTATCATTTTGCCAGTTTTGCTCTCCATGACACCTGCTATTATCTCTTTTGCTCCGGTTTTTTTCTTCATTTGATCCAGTATAAGCTCCACTCTCCTTTGGAGTTTGAGTGATATATTTAGATGTATATCATAGCCATCGATGCGTGGAGTAGTTATGGAGCTTTTTGTTCTGATAATATTGCCTGTGACATCTCGTGTGCCTTGTACCAACCCATCTTGTCCTGCATTGAGATACTTCTGGTATTCTCGCTCTAGACCCTTCACTCCTCTGACGACTGTATACTTGCCATCTTCTTTGTTTCTGACATATCCTAATACCGGTGAAAGTGTATCTTTTAATGGAAAATATCTCTCTTCGCCATTTTCAATAATATCTAGTCCATACAAGATGTCGACACCATTTTTATTTTTAATCGACTTAAATACATTTAGATTTCTTAGTTTGTGGCCAAGGGACTTGAGTCTGATTGCACTATTAGCATCTATATTGCTTGATAGTACTACATAACCTTTTGTTTTTTTCATCTTTTTGATAATTTTTTTCTCAGGAATGCCACTGTATATCGAAAATAGTTTAGTAAAAACTCTTAGTTTTTTAGGATCAATACTTTTCTTTAAGATTGTTGCTTTGTATGTTTTGTTAGATCTACTCATTGTATAGTGGTCTGCCGATATAATCTTTCCTCTGAGTGCTCTATCGTGAATGGTATAGGTTTTTGACGGCATCTTCCTGTCGGATACAATAGTTTTTAATACGTTGCCCAAAAATACCAATATCGCAAGCGTGAGCACTGTATACAAAAACAGTGTACGTACTGGTTTTTGTTCGAAATCATTGTCTCTTGCCTGCATTTTTTCTCCAAGGAATTACGATGATGATATTTTAGTGGAATATATCTTCATATTGGTTACATATTGGTGGTAAATTATAGTATAATATTGTAATTTTAAAATAAAGAAATGAATTATATGATAGATAAACCACTTTTTGTATCAGTTGTGGCACTGATGTCAATATCGCTAATCATGAGTTATTCTCTTTCGACATATGCCGTGATCTATAATGGCTATTCAGATATGCACTTTTTTGCCAAACAGCTTTATGCTGTGGCACTAGGGCTGGTTGTGATCTATGCTCTATCCAAGCTTGATCCCGACAAATGGTTTGTTCCAATCGGTGTAGCCATCTTCTTAGGTTCATTTATCGCTATGATGGTGATGCCTTTTTTGCCTGATTCTCTATGTCGGTCTGTGCTGGGTGCAAAGAGATGGATAAGAGTTGGACCCATGTCTATTTCGCCAGTAGAGTTTTTTAAAATCGGCTTTGTCTTTTTCCTCTCTTGGAGTTTCTCTAGAAAGATTTTGCATCATGGCAGGCTTACGTTGTTAGAAGAGGGGAAGGTAGTCTTTCCATATCTCATTGTTTTTGGTATAGCGGTGATACTCATCGCAGTATTTCAAAAAGACTTGGGTCAGGTGGTGGTACTTGCTGTTACTTTGGTAGCACTGTTTTCGTTTGCTGGACGGAGCTTGAAACTCTTTTTCTTAAATATCTTTATCGGTCTTGGTGCCTTTGTGTTGCTGGTCATTATAGCGCCACACAGAATGTCGAGAATCAAAAGCTGGTGGGGTACGGTACAGGATCATTTTCTAGGATATTTTCCGGCTAATATAGCAGCCGATTTACGTGTGGATGCAGCGTCTGAGCCTTATCAGATTTCGCACTCATTAAATGCCATACATAATGGCGGTTTTTTTGGGCAAGGTCTTGGCAATGGTCAATTCAAGCTAGGATATTTGTCAGAAGTTCATACAGACTTTATCTTGGCGGGATTATCTGAGGAACTAGGTATTTTTGGATTGATGTTGGTTGTGCTGATTGTGATGTTTATGGTCTTTAGGATTTTTCAAGTAGCATCCAGGGTTAGTGATCCTACTTATCACCTCTTTAGCATAGGAGTAGGACTGGTTATAGTGCTTGCATTTTTGGTCAATAGTTATGGAGTATCTGGGTTGATACCCATTAAGGGTATTGCTGTTCCGTTCCTTAGTTATGGTGGATCACACATATTTGCCGCTTCGGTCGCTATTGGTTTGGTTCTAATGATTTCAAAAAAGAGAGTAAAGAGGAGAGCATGAGTATACTTATGACAGGTGGCGGAACAGGTGGGCATCTTGCCATCATTAAGGCAGTCAAAGAGCAACTAACAGAATCCAACTTAGTCTATGTAGGTTCAACCAAAGGACAAGATAAGCAATGGTTTGAGCATGATCATGATTTTACAAGTACATATTTTTTCGATACGAGAGGTGTCGTAAATCAAGGGCTTTTGGGCAAAGTTAAATCTCTATTTATGATGGGTAAATCCACGATAGAGGCCATAAAGATTATTAAAAAACATAAAGCTCGTGTGGTCTTTAGTGTAGGTGGATTTTCTGCTGCTCCTATGGCATTTGCCGCCAAACTAACAGGCACACCACTGGTAATCCACGAGCAAAATGCTGCGCTTGGCTCTCTCAATAAACTATTGCGTCCTTATGCTACACATTTTATCTCTTCGTATGTAGACAAGAGCCCAATTAAGGCATATCCCATTAAAGAAGAATTTTTTCAAAATGCACATGTCAGAGATGCCGTCAAGAGCATCATATTTTTAGGAGGTTCTCAAGGCGCAAAAGCTATCAATACTCTTGCATTGAGTATGGCTCCAAAACTCCATGAAAATGGTATTCATATACTGCATCAAGCAGGAGAGAAAAATCTCAAAGAGGTACAACAAGCCTATGATGCACTGGGCATAGAGGCTGAAGTGTTTGGCTTTACAACAAAACTATCTGAGTACATGAACCAAGCAGATTTTGCCATTGCAAGAGCAGGAGCATCGACGCTTTGGGAGCTTAGTGCCACAGCACTCCCTACACTCTACATCCCATATCCTTATGCCGCATCAGACCATCAATATCACAATGCACAATTTTTAGTAGAAAAAAACCTAGCATGGCTCATGAGAGAAGGCGAGATAGATGAGGCAGAGGTCTTATCGTTGTTAGATAGTGATTTGATGACCGTGAGCAAAGGTCTTATGAGTATCGTTGAAAGAGATGGTAGTAGACAGATAGCTGATTTGCTCAAAACAGTATAGTGGATTTCAATTATGTTGACTTTTATTTTGTTTCTGTAGGTTGGTTTGTGCCACAGACATTTCCTTCAGTTACCTCATTCTGACAATAATTTTCATACATAATGACTCGAGAGATAAATATAAGAAATATTGCTATTTATATTTTGCAGTAACATAAATAGCATTTGGCAAATAGTGACACAGCGTTCCTATGTGTTCAAGATCTCTATTTCAGATCTGTAAATTTTTGTAATATTCTAAAATTCTTATCAAATGTAACCAGTAAATATATCAAGACATTTTTACTCTCTTTTTGAAATACTTCCAAGATGCATTTTGTCTCCTTCTTCTAAGGTCTTTGATTTTCTAATAGCTCTTCATATCTCTTTTGGTGACTTTAATATCTTCTTTATTGTGGTATCCAGTAGATATATCTGTTGCTAGTGTTGTATATAAAGAGTATAATATGACACAAAAAGGAGCCAAAATCGAAACTTTTACTATTGCATCGCTACTATCAATATTTATGTTCTCATTTGCAACATCCATGACACCTGGACCAAACAATATTATGCTTTTATCTTCTGGATTAACCTTTGGGTATAAAAGAACTATACCTC
>CAYWGB010000011.1:0-12735 GCA_964457825.1 uncultured Campylobacterales bacterium
AGAAGCCTACAGAGTGCATAGAATATGTGGTGTTTCATGAGTTAGCTCACTTGGTGCATGCGGATCATAGTGCGAAGTTTTATAATTATTTGAGTCTTTTTATGAGTGATTGGGAGAGAAGAAAAAATAGGCTAGAAAAGAGTAATTCACTCACCTAGTCTTTCAGAATGTTTAATTCCTGAGGCAAAACCATATCGTCTTTAGCCAGCAAATACAGCTAACTCTCCACCAAATTATACAAATCAATAATCTCTCGTGACCATATAGTATCGTCTATGGTTTCCAAAATTAAAGGTATGTCGTCCATGCGAGAATCGTTCATGATAAACTTAAATGCATCCCAACCTATCTCACCCATACCTAAAGAGTGGTGTCTATCTACTCTAGAGCCTAGTGGTGGCTTCGAGTCGTTTATATGCATACCCATGAGATATTTAAAACCTACGATTCTCTCAAACGCATCCATTGTCACATCATATGCCTCTCTTGTGCGTAAATCGTATCCACCAGTAAAGGTGTGACATGTATCCAGACATACACCTACCCTGCTTTTGTCCTCAACTTTATCTATGATATGCGACAGATGCTCAAATTTATATCCTAGATTTGTACCCTGCCCTGCAGTATTTTCGATTACAAGCTTTACTTCACTATCTTTGGTGGCCTCAATCGCATAGTTTAGAGAGTCACCAATCACATCTAGGCATCCAAGTTCTGCCTCCATAAGTTTGTCATCATATGAAGGATCTTTTTTTGGTATTTTTACCAAATGTGAACCTGGATGAAAATTTAACCTATCTAGTCCCAAAATTTCACATCTGTGCAGCTCATCAATAAATGCTTCTCGAGACTTTTCTAATTTTTCAGTATCTGGATTACCTAGATTAATCAGGTAGCTATCGTGTGGCAGGACATGCTTTGGCAAGATACCAGACTTTTCCAGATTAAGTCTAAAGGCATCAATACTTTTTGACTCTAGTGGTTTGGCAATCCATTGTCTTTGATTTTTTGTAAACAGTGCAAATGCCTTTGCTCCTATTTCCATGGCATTCAAAGGGGCATTTTCCACGCCTCCGCTAGCACTAACATGGGCTCCTACAAACTTATTCATTAGTTTTCTCTAACTTTAATGACAATATTGTTGACACTATCTCTAAACTCTGAAAAGCCACTACCCGCAGAGTAGACGATATCATATGCGCCATCTTTTGAAAGTGTTTGCGTGAAACTGTCGCCCCCACCATTCATGCCTTCTGAACTGAAAATCGGTTCACTGTTTACAATGTGCTCTAGTGTATCATCTGGATAACTAGCAGATAAGAATCTAGAGTTAAAAGAGCTTTTGCTCATGCATGAAAAGAGTCCGCTTCCGCTACATACTTGAGATCCAGTAATTTCTATATTCATCACGGGGGTGCCACTGGAGTATATTTCAATCTTAGTATTTCCACCTCTTCTCTCTACAAATCCTTGATCAGCAAATTTAAACGCAGGTAGCTTCATCACAATGAACATACTTTTTTGATCCACTACGGTGTTGGGACTAGGTGTCATAGTGCTACATCCGTTCATCAAAACAACTACACCAGCCATCAATACAATTTTTTTAAACATATCTATTCCTCATAATTTGATATTAAATTGTACGATAGAGTTACACACATAACGCTTATTTCATATATTTTTCTAAAAATACGATCTAAGTGATTTTAATGTAACTATATTTTAAGGTTTCCATGTGTATAATTGCACCCTCATACGAATGGCCCCATCGTCTAACGGTTAGGATCCATGGTTTTCATCCATGTTATAGGAGTTCGAGTCTCCTTGGGGTCACCACTTCGGTGATTGAGACAAATATCAACTTTTTACTACTATTAAAAGAATTATTATCCATTTTTCAGTATTATCTCTAAAAACATGAAAGTACTTTATGCAAGCGATACAAATAGCAAAAGATGTTATAGATATACAGTCACGCTCAATTTCAAATCTCGTAAATTATCTCGATGACAACTTCAGTGAAGCAGTTGAGCAAATATCTAAGAGCTCCGGGAAACTCATAATCACTGGTATTGGAAAGTCTGGTCTCATAGGGCAAAAAATTGCAGCGACTTTGGCTAGCACTGGAACCCCTAGCTTTTTTATTCATCCAACAGAGGCATATCATGGCGACCTAGGCATGATAGAATCTCATGACATAGTTGTGCTTATATCATATTCTGGTGAAACAGACGAGCTACTGCGAATCATACCATTTTTCAAAAATCAAGGCAACCTGACTATCTCTATGAGTGGAAATGCAAGCTCGACTCTTGCCGTAAACACTGATCTACATTTAAATATCCACGTAGATCAAGAAGCCTGTCCACTTAGGCTGGCTCCTACCAGCTCTACTACGGCCACTCTCGTTATGGGTGATGCCCTAGCAATTGCGTTAATGGAATCGAGGGAATTTAAAGATGAAAATTTCGCAAAATTTCACCCAGGCGGAACTCTTGGTCGTAGACTGTTGACTAAAGTAAAAGATGTAATGAAGAGTGATAATCTGCCAACATGTACAGTAGACACTAGTATCAAAGAAATCATTACCCTCATCAGCCAAAACAAATTGGGGCTAGTGATTGTACAAGATAACGAAAACCTCCTAGGGGTCATAACAGATGGCGATATCCGAAGAGCTATGGATACACAAGAGGAGAATTTTTTTGATTTGATCGCGTTAGATCTATTTAACAAAGACCCGAAAGTCATCACCTCAGATAGCAAACTAACACAAGCTCATGCCCTCATGACACAAAATAAAATCAACTCCCTAATAGTCATAAGTGATAACAAAGCCATAGGTGTTATTCAGATGTTTGACTTGGGTATATAGATGAAGTCAGTTGTAGTCATACCAGCCAGACTAGAGTCTAGCAGACTCCCCAATAAAGTGCTACTGGATCTAGATGGAAAAAGTATCCTGCAAAGAGTCTATGATCAATGCACAAAAGCACCCAATATTGATGAGATATTTATAGCTACAGATAGTGTCAAAATAGCAGATGTGTGCTCAAAATTTACAAAAAATATTATCATGACATCCACAAAACATAACTCTGGAACCGACAGGATAGCTCAAGCAATTGAGGATATAGATTGTCAAGTAGTTGTCAATGTACAAGGAGATGAACCTTTTATCGATCCTGAACTAATCGGCTCTTTGAGCAGAACAACTCTCGAGAGTTCTGCTGCGATGTGCAGTGCCATGCAGCGCATTCATACCGCATCAGATCTTTTGGATTCAAATGTTGTCAAAGTTATAACAAATCAAGACAATATGGCAATATACTTTTCAAGATCACCAATACCGTACCCAAGAGATGACTATGAGAAAATACTGCACAAAAAGAGACTCCCACTAGATATGGAGTTTTACAAACATATAGGTATTTATGGATATAAGCGTGACTTTTTGCTAAACTACAACACTCTACCTTTTTCTAATCTGGAACAGATAGAAAAACTAGAACAACTAAGAGTTCTGGATGCAGGCAAGTCAATTGAGATGATTACTACCACTCATGATGCATTTGGTATTGATACTCCTCAAGACTATCAAGATGCTATCAAAAAAATTAAAGGCGAAACAGATGAACAGTGATAAACTCTACAAAAAGTTACAAGAAAATAAATTTTTAATCTCAGGACCATGCGTTATAGAGAGCGAACAGATGATCATGAATCTAGCAGAATCTATCAAAAAGATTTCCCAAAAACTAAATATTGAGTATATCTTCAAGGCCTCTTTTGACAAAGCCAACAGGACATCGCTAGATAGCTATAGAGGCCCAGGCCTAGAAGAGGGATTACGAATTTTACAAAAAGTAAAAAATGAGTTTTCGTTACCAATCACAACAGATATCCACGAATCTTCGCAAGCAACTGCTATAGCAGAAGTTGTTGACATCATACAAATTCCTGCTTTTTTATGTCGTCAGACCGATCTACTGATCGCTACTGCAAAAACAGACAAAATCGTAAATATCAAAAAAGCCCAATTTTTAGATGGGAAAGATATGATCCACCCAGTAAACAAAGTAAAACAATCGGGTAACAATAAAATAATGCTCACAGAGAGAGGCAGTATGTTTGGACTAGGGAATCTAGTTGTAGATTTCAGACAAATAATTGACATGAAAGAGTTTGGGTATCCAATAGTAATGGATGTAACACACTCGACACAAAAGCCTTCTGCTTTAGGAGGTAAAAGTGGAGGAGATAGAAAATATGCTCCATATATGGCTCGCCTTGCAAATTCAGTCGGAGTAAATGGGTTCTTTTTTGAAGTTCATGAAGATCCCGAAGTGGCACTAAGCGATGGCCCGAATATGGTATATCTAGATCAATTTGAAGATATTTTGACAACTATCGTTTAGTCCATTACGATATATCTTCTCATCTTTTTGATCAAAGCAAAATCAATATCTCCTCGAATCTCTTCTAACATATCATCCCTGATAATGCCTCCATTAGGAGAGTAGATTCCCGAAGAGCTTGCCATATTGGCCTTTGAACTATTGGAGACCACAACATAGCATTGATTCATGATGGCTAGCGCTGCAGAAAGGGTCTCTAAATGCATTTTTCGTGCCATTCCCCACTGTGATGGCACCAAGACTATATCTACGCCTTCTAGAGCCTTCCAGAGGCTTTTAAAACGTAATTCAAAGCATATTAGCACCCCATACCATATGCCATCGATCTCAAATTTAGCTATATCACTTTTTTTGCCAGCTTTGAGGTATTTATGTTCATTACCCAACAAAAAAAGTTTATGCTTCGACTGTCTATGCATTATCTCATGTTTGTGTATGACTACTGCGTCATTACTATACTCGTCACCTGTTTTTACAAGAAGAGTAAAAACAAATATCTGCTGATCAACTAAGGTCAATAGCTTCTCTACTGCTTCTGCCCCAAACGCAGCCGCCTGCTCAAGGTTATCATAATCATAGTCACTTAAACACACCTCAGGTGCAACGATTAGGCATCTCTCTTGCTCCCTACTCAAACAGTTCAAGAGTTTTTCTAGGTTTTTCTGATAAACATCATGGTTATTTAGCTGCAGTGCCATAACTGGTAGATTTTTCTTTTGGGACATTTTACTCTCCTGGTGACATGTAACAAATTATACACTCTTTAACAATATTTTGATAGACTAAAATATGGAAAATATTAACTCAGACGAACTTAAAAATTTACTCTCAATCATACAAATAGCCCCCATGCAACGCATAGGACACTTCAGTAGCTCAGACTCTAAACTATCTGCCTTACTATCTGAATTGTGCCAAACAAACGAGTATGAATACCTACTTAACTCAACAGATGTTAATATCATTGATAGCCTACAAGCTACATACAAAGATTATGACTTTACAAAAATTAAGTTTTTCGATCTAGCCAGAAAAAGTTATTTACAAAGTGGTCTGTTCTATGAATACCTTTTTGTTTCAGTAGATATACCTGATAATCAAAAAGATATATTTTTAAAAAAATCTCACAAGTGCATTAAAAATGCAGGGCTTATTATAATTTTTTGTTCAGACAACGAGACAGAGCACATTACATGGCAACAATTGCTAGAAGATAATTATTTTGTAGCCACAAATAAAATAGAATTAAATGATAACCATTGCGTAATAGTTTCTAAGAAAATGCATGGATGGGGAAAGTAATTATATGTTGTAATAAGGGCGGCCCACACAAACGTTGGTTAAAAAGGGAAAAGGGAGTTATGTGTAGACCGCCTCAAGAGAGCCTCTATCAGTATAGGAGGCTGTCCCAAATAATGTATTATAAGTGGGCTCTCGGCGAAATTATAGGCAAGCAATGTGTATTAATTGTGTAAATAATAAAATAATCAATATTTTATTGGCAACTTACACATTCCATACTTCTGTCTTCGACTGTAGCATCATCTGAGAGTGCTTCTGGTGATTGCGAACGTAAATAATATGTAGATTTTAAACCAAATTTCCACGCCTCCATGTATATATCATTGAGATATTTACCACTTACTTTATCAAGGGATATAAAGATATTTAGAGATTGTCCTTGATCTATCCATTTTTGTCTGATGGCACCTGCTCTTACCAGCACTCTTTGGTCAAGTTCATAGCTAGGAGTATAATATCCCCATGTGGCAGCAGATAGCTTTGGTACGACTACTGGTATGTGGCCAGAGAGGTTCTCTTCATACCATTTTCTCTTGTAAACTGGCTCAATAGCTTGGGTTGTTCCTGTCAGTATGGATATAGAACTCGTAGGAGCTATTGCCATAAGATATCCGTTTCTCATCCCGTCTGTCATGACTTTCTCTTTGAGTTTTGCCCAATCGTGAGTATATCCAAATAGTCCACCTCTATCTACAAGTTTACAGGCTTCTGGATTTGCATTATCTATCGGGAATATTCCCTTGGACCAATCTGAGCCTTCAAATGTGGGATATTTTCCTTTTTCCAATGCTAAGTCGCTAGATGATTTAATGGCAAAATAACTAACGGATTCCATAATCTCATCTATTTTTTCAAAGTGCTCATGGCTGCCCCACTCAATCCTGCTCTCTGCTAGCATTTGTGCCTCTCCCATAACGCCTAGACCTATAGATCTGCTCTTTTCATTTGTCATTTTCACTTTATCTAGAGGGTAGAAATTTAAGTCAATCACATTATCAAGCATACGTATGGCAGTCGGAACCACTCTCTCTATATCTTCTGTAGTATTTATCTTCGATAGATTTATAGATGCCAGGTTACAAACAGCCGTGTCTCCTGCTACTCTCTCTTTGTCAACCATCCAAATCTTTTTACCACCAATACTATCGAGAGCAGTTACTTTTTTGGCTGGCTTTGTGATGCCACTGTCAACCTTGATCGACTCATTCTCATCATACGTTTCGACACTCTTGTCATCAAAAATAAATCTTATTTTATACTGGTCGGGAGAAGTATTTTGAAATATCTCCGTACATAGATTAGAACTTCTTATGATGCCGGCATGCCTGTTTGGGTTGGCCCTATTTGCCGCATCCTTAAATGTCAAGAATGGATTACCGGTCTCAAAATAGCTTCTCAATATCTCTTTCCACAGACCTTTTGCAGAGATTACCTCTCTTGTAATATTTTCATCTTTTTCGTACTCTTCATATCTTTTTGCAAACTCGTCACCATTCAAATCAATCAAATCACCTACTTCATATGGATCAAAGAGTGTCCACATAGCATCTGCTTCTACTCTTTGCATAAACAAGTCATTGAGCCATAGCGCAGGGAAAAGATCATGGGCTCTGCGACGCTCTTCTCCAGAGTTTTTCTTGAGATCCAAGAAGTCTCTGATATCGATATGCCAAGGCTCCAGATATACCGCAATAGCACCCTTTCTGGTGCCTAACTGATCAACGGCAATGGCTACATCGTTTGCAATTTTAAGAAACGGTACTATTCCGCCTGCGGCGTGCTTGTGGCCATCAATAAATGAGCCCATTCCACGCACTTGTGTCCAATCCCAGCCTATACCCCCACCAAACTTGGAAAGTAACGCCATCTCTTTATATGCGTCAAATATTCCTTCGATATTATCTGGTGTTGATCCGATATAGCATGAACTCAGTTGGTGCCTAGGTGTTCTGGCATTTGAGAGAGTAGGTGTTGCAGCCATTACTTCAAATTTACTCAAAATGTCATAGAATTTCTTTGCCCATGTCTGACAGTCAAATTCGTTTTGTGCCAAAAACATCGCTACCGCCATAAACATATGCTGTGGCAACTCAATAGGGGTGTTCTCTTTATTTTTGATCAAATACCTATCGTACAATGTTTTGATTCCAAGATAATTAAACTGTAAATCTCTATCTGGAACTATATAGTCATTAAGATCGTCTAAATCATATCTATCTTTTAGGCCTAGCAAAATACGACCCTCGGACTCTCCTCGCTCGAAATAATCTCGTAAATGTATATACCCAGAAAAGCCTGATACTTTATGGTAAATATCATACAAAAATAGTCTAGCCGCAACAAACGTCCAGTCAGGTCTGTCTATATCAATCTTGTCTACAGCTGTCTGTATAAGTGTTTGCTGTATCTCTTCAGATGTAATCATATCTTGGAAGTGTATCTTCGCATCTACTTCTAGTTCACTTTGGCTAACGTTTTCTAGCCCATCAACCGCAGACGATGTAAATTTTTGTATCTTTGTAACATCTAGTGGCTCAATTCTGCCACTTCTTTTTTCTACTCTTATCATAATAATATCCTAAGTATTTTGCAATTAGTGTGTCAATAATCTCTGTTTGTAGTTAATGGATTTTACTGAAATTTTACTTCTGTTTTTGTTAAAAAATGAATAGTTTTTAAGATACTTTTTCATGCTCCCAGATAACGGGAGCATAAACAAATAATTATTATTATTTTGGGTTGTTTTCTGGCTTATGTGTACGATATATTATTTCTTTTCAAAAACCCTTTTGAATATATGGTCAACATTTTTGGTATAGTAATCAAAGTTAAAACACTCTCTTATTTGCTCTTGAGATAGCTTTTGTGCTAGCTCTTGATCTGATAATAGATACTGCAGATAAAGTGACTCTCCGCTACTGTTGGTTGTAGGTTTGCCTTGTTGTATCTCCTCCCACACTTTCATCGCATTTCTTTGTACTATTTTATAAGCATCTTCACGGCTCACTCCAGCTTTTGGTAGCTCCAACAGTACTCTTTGAGAAAATACTAAACCACCTGTAAGGTTAAGATTTCTCATCATATTTTCTGGCATAACAGTTAGGTTGGCAATCACATTATTCATGCGATGCAACATAAAATCAGAGGTTATAAATGCGTCTGGTAACCAAAACCTCTCGGTGGAACTATGAGAGATATCTCTCTCATGCCATAGCGCTACATTTTCCATCGCTGGAACTGTATAGGCTCGTATCATTCTAGCTAAGCCTGTAATATTTTCTGTCAATATTGGATTTCGCTTGTGTGGCATTGCGGAGCTTCCTTTTTGACCTTTTGCAAAATACTCCTCGCACTCATATACTTCTGTGCGTTGCCAATGTCGTACCTGCACAGCAAATTTTTCAATCGTGCTTGCCATTAGGCCAAGGCTAGTTGCTAGTCTTGCATACCTATCTCTTTGAATCACCTGATTTGATACCGGGGCAGGTTTTAACCCCAACTCCTCCATCGCATAATCTTCAAGCTCTAGAGGAGCATGAGCAAAGTTACCCATAGCTCCACTGATCTGTCCTACCGATATGACATCCATTGTTTGTTCTAGATTTAGCAAGTGTCTGGCCATCTCATCATACCAGACTGCCAAGACTAGTCCAAATGTTATGGGCTCACCATGTATGCCATGACTCCTGCCAACAACCAAAGTCTTTTTGTGCTCATATGCCCTTTTTTTAATGGATTCCATTATCATTTTGACATCTTCTATGATGATGCTCAGCGATCTTTTCATCTGAAGAGCCACAGCGGTATCAACAGTATCAGAACTGGTCATACCGTAGTGAAACCATCTACTCTCGTCACCCAAGCTCTCTGATACCGATGTTGTAAAGGCTATCAAATCATGACGTGTTACAGCCTCTATTTCATCTATTCTCTCTACAGAAAATGTAGCATTTTGTACTATATTTTGCGCGTCATTATCAGGAATTAGCCCCAATCTATTCCATGCTTTGACAACTGCAATTTCAACATCTAACCATGCCTGATATTTCGCCTGCATTGTCCAATTGTCTGCCATCTCTTTTCTTGAATATCTTTCTATCATTGATAAGCCTTTTATTCTATATAGTTTTGCTACAATTCTACCCAACAAGCAGTTATAAAGGGGTGAAATGCCATTTGTCAAAAAAGTGTTTACTGTTCCCTTGCCTGTACCTGCTTTTTCATTTATCATGAAAACTTTCAATTTCACACAAGGACAAGCTCAACGGCTTATTGCAAAGGGTAGGCTTATTATAAATAATAAATCTCATTATAAATCGGGAGCTCTCATCGAAGGTGACGTCCAAATAGTATATTTTGAACCTCTTAGTAGAGGAATAATGCCACTTTTTCAAACATCTGATTTTATGATCTTCGAGAAGCCTTCTGGTATTTTGGTGCATCCAAATACCATGTCAACACCATACTCCATGCTGGACGAAATCAGAACTATTGCGGGTCAAAATGCAAACTCCGTACATAGAATCGATATGGAAACATCTGGATTACTTTTAGCTAGTAAGCATAAGGATGCGGAGCATTTTTTAAAAAACTCTTTTGAGATTAAGAGTATAAAAAAGAGTTATCTTGCATGGGTAGATGGAAAGATCAAAGATACTTTTTTAGTTGACATGCCAATAGCCATAAGGGATGATTACTCAACTTGTAAACATAAAGTCATTATTGATGAACGTGGTAAAAATGCGTATACTAGTTTTACTCCAATCAAATATAATGAGGAGCTAGACGCAACTCTTATTTCGTGCCATCCAGCTACAGGCAGAACACACCAGATAAGAGTACATTTGTTTCACGTGAAACATCCAATCCTTGGTGATCCTCTTTATGGCACAGATTTTGAAACAGCTGATAGCTATCTGCAGGGCGCACTAAGCAGTGATCATAGGGTGCTAAAAACAGGGGCTAGAAGGCTAATGCTGCATGCCAATACTTTAGAGTTTACATATGGAAATCATTTTTTAATCCAAAGTAAATATAATTTTCGAGACCAAAAAAATCTAATTTACCCAAAAAGATTTCGTATTTTCAATAAAAATTAAAATGTTTCACATGAAACATTTTAATTTTTAATCCCTGTCATCGTTTTTAATTGCAATTATAAATCCTACTATTCCGACAATTGCTACTGATACTATCACGACATATTGAAATATATCTAGTGTTGTCATATCTTTTCTCCTTGTTCTTGCTCTCTCAGTTGCCCACAAGCTGCTGATATATCCAGGCCTTTTGACTCTCTTATTGTACAATGTAGCCCTCTGCTTGTTAAATATTCTTGAAACTTTTTCATATCGCTCTGGGTTGGACGTTCAAATTCTGTGCCCCCATATGGATTGAAATATATCAGATTTACCTTTGCTTTTATCCCGTCCAATAGTGCCAAAAGTTTTTTTGCGGCATCTAACGAATCATTGAGATTTTTCATTACAAGATACTCAAACATCACTCTCTTTCTTGAGTTAACCGGAAAGTTTTTGACAACATCTATTATGGATCTTATATTGTATGCTTTATTTATTGGCATCAATCTTTCACGCAGGTCATCGTCAACGGCGTGCAGTGAGATTGCCAAGTTGATACCCAAATCAAGTTTTCCTAATTTCTCAATTTTAGTACTAAGTCCTGAGGTTGATATGGTTTGCCTATGTGGCGCTATATCCATACCGTCGTTTTCTGAAAATATTTTGACGGACTTGACAACATTGTCAAAATTATCCAAAGGCTCACCCATACCCATATATACGATATTCACTCTCCGGTTACTATCAATATTGTTGTCTTTTTTAACCAGTCGCAGCTGTTCTACTATCTCACCTGCACTCAAATCTCTCATAAATCCACTCTTTGCTGTCAAGCAAAATGCACATCCTACTTTACACCCTACTTGCGATGAGATACATACAGTGTACCTCTCTTGATGTTTTATGCCGCCATCTTCATGATACGATTTGTCTCTCATTTTCAGTAACACTGTCTCTACTGTATGTCCATCATGCAACTCAAAAAGATATTTTCGGCTACCATCTATGCTATCTTGCACCATGAGCTGTTTTAGTGGAGAGAGTGTAAACTCATTATCTAGATTAACTATCATATCTTTTGGTAAATTTTTCATCTCATCGAAACTGGTTGTATATTTATGATAAATCCAACCATAAAGCTGTTTGGCACGGAAAGGTGGATTTAGTATTTTGGATAATTCTTCTTTTGTATAATCTTGTATTATTTTTTTCAAGTTCGCTCCTGTAAGATTTGCTTATTGAGTATCTCCATAGCTTTTTTGTGATTTGTTACAAAATCTCTGTGTGCATTTTCATCACAAAAATTTGTCACCACAAAAACTCCTCTTGCTTTTATATTGAACTTTTTGGCAACACTCATCACTGAATAAAACTCCATATTTTCGATCTCTATATTTTCATTAAGATACTGCGCTGCTAGTTTCTTATTAGTCGTAATATAGTTTAAAGAGTTTACCATTGTATCTGATGTTTCACGTGAAACAATATTTGTAATGGGAGAATAAGAGTTCTCTTGTAAAAAACTACTCTCTATACTGCAGGCATTAGTAGAATGTACAATATCAAAAATATTCTTCTCTCCATAGCTTCCGGCACTTCCGATAAAGATAAGCTCTTCCGGATTTTCTTCTATACAGATTTTTGTAAGATTTATAGCCACATCTATGAGACCAATACCGACAGATTTAGCATAATCAAACTGTTCCATTGCTCCTGCAGATATGTACATTAGAGTCTCACGGCAATATTTTCTTTTTGTAGATATCTTTTTAAATCCATGATGTCTATCTCTTTAAAGTGGAAAATAGAAGCAGCAAGTGCTGCATCAGATTTACCAATCTCAAATGCATCTTTAATATGCTCCATGGTTCCAGCTCCACCACTTGCGATTATAGGTACTGGTGCAACTTCAGAAATCTTTTTATTTAGCA
>CAYWGB010000012.1:0-12677 GCA_964457825.1 uncultured Campylobacterales bacterium
ATTTTCTACTTAGGCATTTAAGAGTGGCTATTAAGAGAATTCAAAAGAGCAATACAAATATGCTTGATTTAACAAAAGCAAATCTTGGTAGCTATACAAAAGAGGATGCCCAAAAGTGGATAGAGGAGTATAAAAGAGCAACCAGAAAGTAGGGTGTCTGGATATTTCTTGTCTTAAAGCTCTGCCATCTCTTTGAGCGTAGCCGTCAGTGCGTTTAGTTTGTTTTGGACCTCTAGGTACTCTAGGTGTGGTACCGAGTCGGCTACTATGCCAGCTCCTGCTTGGAGGGTGATAGAGTCAGACTTGATTAGGGATGTTCGTATCGCAATGGCTGAATCCATATCGCCAGTATATGAAAAATACCCAACACTCCCACTATAAAAGCCTCTTTTGAGTCCCTCAAATTTGGCTATGAGCTCCATGGCTTTGATCTTGGGTGCGCCAGTCATTGTGCCAGCTGTAAATGTGGCACGAAATAGGTCAAACATATCTTTGTCATCATCTATCTGTGCTATAACATCAGAGACCATATGCATCACATGAGAGTATTTTTCGACTCTCATCATGTCAGTTACTTCCACGCTCGCAGTTTGTGCTACTCTGCCCACATCGTTGCGTCCTAGGTCTATGAGCATCAGATGCTCTGCGCACTCTTTTGGGTCGTTTAGCATCTCTTGTTCTAGCTCTAGATCCCTTTGCTTAGTGTCGCCTCTCTTGCGTGTACCAGCTATGGGTCTGAGCAGTATCTCGCCATCAGTGAGTCGCACCATCACCTCTGGAGATGAGCCACATATGCTAAACTCCTCATAATCTAGTAAAAATAGATACGGAGATGGGTTTTTAGATCGCAACATTCTATAAAAGCTAATAGGGTCAATCTGCCCCTTTTGAGTGTATCTGTTTGATGGTAACATCTGAAAGACATCACCAGCCCTGATATGCTCTTTTGCTTCCAAGACTATCTGCTCAAACCTATCTTTGTCAATCGCAAAGCTACCCTCTCCATCTAGCTTGGCAGGAATCAGGGCAGATGGTGATCTAGGCTGACTCAGCATCTCTTCGATTTGAGCGACCATATCAGGATACATATCATCCACATCGACAATAGTCAATGTAGCACTCTTGTGAGAAAAACCAAGTATCAATTTTGGTCTAATCAAATCCAAATCAGGAGTACCTAAAGTATCTCTGAGCTCATCCATATGCTCATGCAAACTTGGCTCAAATACCCTAACCATATCATAGGCTATAAACCCGATATACCCATCAACATAACCAAAACCAGCTTCATTTGCTAATGACTTATAGTGACTTTTGTCGATAGTTGCATACTCTTGTTGTAAAAATGTAAAAGGGTCAATATCTAAGAGACGTTCATGTTGTGCTATGTCTGTGTGTTTTGTCTCACCATCTTTATAGACAAGTCTCTCTTTCGCCCCAATAGCAATAAATGAAAAGTTTCCATCGTTACTGTTGACTACACTCTCAAAGAGCATAGTAATCTCATCGGGATATAGTCTTTTTATCTCTGCATAAGCAGCGACAGGAGTTAATTGGTCAAAAAGTCTACTTTTTATCATCTGACTATTTATTGTTTATGATAAAAGCACCAGAGACTACTCTTTCTCTCACATTGGAAAGCTTAGCTTTAGCATCACCATATGATGTGAATGGGCCTATTCTCACACTGTACCCTCGGTTTGTGTTAGCAACAACAGTGTCAAACCCATAGCTTGAAATGTTGTTTATATAGCTCTGTTTTGGTTTATTGCTAAAGAGACCAACCTGAATATAGTAACCTTTTGGTGTATTGCTGGATGCATGGCTGACTGGTTTACTAGGCTTCTCTTTTGGTGTATAGACAGGCTTTGGTGTTCTTTTTGTTCCTACGCTAGGTATCTTACTGCTGCCATCATAAATCTCTTGAGTCTTCACAGCAGGAGGAGGTGTCTCTTTTTCTTTGGCAGGTGTAGTTTTTTCTGCTTCTGTTTTTACAGGTTTTGGCGTAGATTCAGGTTTTGGTTTTATGGCCTGCTGAGTCTTGGGAGTCGTGTCGATTTTTGGTGCTACGACTTCGGAGTCACTCTTTTTGGTCTCATCCTGTGAACTTGTTGCATCTGATGACTTGTTTGTTTCATCTAGTGTTGAGTTCTTTTCATCTGTAGTCTTTTTGCTATCAGTATTTTCTTCTTCCCCAGATACTGTGGGAGCAGTAGAGTTTTCAAGCGATATATCGTCACCAATTTTTTCCAACTCATCATCTAGCTTTGATTCTTTTTTTGATTCTGTTGTCTCTTGTGCAGTATCAGATTTGGTAATATTCAACTCTATTTCATTGCTATTTGATGTACTCATTATAGATTTTATTAGCAATATCGCAACAAATAGAATAATCACTACTAAGGCTATGATAACTATTTTTCCGCGTGGTTTCTTGGCACCACCTGGCATACTGTTTGCCCCGCCGATAATCAAGTCGTCTAAGTTTCCCTGGCTCATTTTAGCTCCTGTTTTTGTGAATTGTTAAGTGTAGTTATTATATCAAAATAGTGTTAATCTAAAACTCACAGAGCATCCCATACTTTGATGGCCTGATGATGTTCTGATACATCATGACACCTGAGTATGGATGCACCATGCTCTAATGCGTACAGGTGCAGTGCCAATGTGCCAGGAAGCCTCTGTTGGGTAGAAGATGGTGAAATTGCATCTATCATAGATTTTCTACTAGCACCTACGAGTAGTTCACAGCCAAATTGCCTGAAGTGTGAAATATTTCGGATAAGTTCTAGGTTATCTTCTAGTCTTTTCCCAAACCCGATACCAATATCTAGAATGATTTTATCTCTATTAAGTCCCAACTGTTCACATTTTTCAATCCTCTCTTGAAAAAAATCACTCACCTCTGTCATAACATCACTGTATTCTGGTTTATCTTGCATGTTTTCTGGTCTACCCTGCATGTGCATGATACATAACTTTGCATCGTATTTTATGGCTAGATTTATAATCTTATTATCACTAGCTCCAGTGATATCATTGATGAGACCAAAGCCAGATTTGAGGGCATACTCCACCACGGTTGGGGTGTAGCTATCTATGCTAAAAAGAGCTTTTTCATATAGATTATTTTTTTTAATTGCATCGCATATCGGTTTGATTCTACTTAGCTCTTCATCCCCCAAAACCGGGATAGACCCCGGTCTAGATGAGACTCCGCCAACATCTATGATGTCAGCCCCATCATCTATCATCTCTTCTATTTTTGCAATAGCATCACCATCTATGAATCTACTTTGCTCATAGAAACTATCTGAGTTTGCATTGATTACCCCCATGATAGATGTGCGATACTGCTTTTTATGATTTTCTAAAAATATCTGTAATGTTTCTGCAAGAGACTTCAGTCCAAAAGGCTGTGCAAGCTCTTTGCGAGACAGTATCTCCATCTGTTTTAGTGTCCCTATTAATACTGCATCGTAGCTCTCTCTTTCGCACAGCACCACTCCTCCGGGGACTGCCAGCTCAGCTCCAATGCTAAGTGCATCTTGTTTTAAAATATTTGCAGCAGGTGTCTTGATATCTCTAATTTGGAAAAAGAGCAACTCCATTTTTTTGCTCATTATCGACACGCCACCACCCTCGACACCAAGATTTTTGAGCAGAGTTTTTGGGTTGCGTGGCGAAGCTATTTGATAAATTTTCATACTTATCGCTCTATCTTTTTTCTCTTTTTTATAGCAAGCATTTTTAGCAGCACGCCTGTCAATACAAAACTTGCTGGAGAGCCTTTGTCTAAAGCTACAACGCTGTCACTCATGGTCTGTAGTAGTTTGCCATCTATGTTGTACTCTCCAGATTTAATAACCTCTTTCGAGAGATACTCTATAAGTTTTCTGATATCAGCAGGTGAAGTCCTAGAGTTGGATTGTATCAAATCGTAAACAGCTTTGATATCCATCCTTTTGATATCGAACGGTAACTCTATATCATCACTATTTTCATCTATTATATGAACCGGAAGTCTAGAGTATATAGTGGGAAGTATAGATGATTTAGATGGCGTCATCAGTATAAAGGATTTTTTTGCTGGAGGCTCTTCAATAATCTTCAATAGTCTGTTTTGTACTATGGGGCTGAACGTTTGAGCACAAAGAACTATATATGTCTCTTCGACACTAGCCAAGTAAGCTTTTTCTATGGCCAGCTTTGCCTCATCGACTGAAAAGCCAACTTTTTCAGCAATTATAGGTATAAACTTTTGATTATCTTTGGCAATTGATTTTAGATAGAGTAGTGTATCTTCAAATTTGGATGTTATGATGACTTGACTCTGTAGTCTCATCGATCACAGTCCACTTCATTGTTCAGTATCGCTTGTGCAGTAGCATCAAATAGTTTGTAAAGTTGCAAAAGCTTGATATCCAATAACTCATCGCTCTCTCTAAAAAATATACTATTGGCTACGCGATCATTTGTGACCCATAAAAAGTTATCTTCTTCTCTTTGTACCAGTTTCATGTAGTTATGCCTAGCGTCTCCCGTGTACCATATGAAGTAGCCGTTGGGAAAGGATATATCTAGCATATCTTCTAGCAAGCTTATTTCGGTATCTTCATTGAGACTGTTTAGAGCAACAAAGCATCCATGCATATCATATGCTGGCAAAAATGGTCGCTGTTTATCCGGATCATTAATCGAATTTAGTATATATTTTCCAAACCATTTACGTTTGTCATCAGTTAGCACTAGCATAGTTTGTCCCGCTGCTAGCTTCAAGCAGGCATTTTTGACGAGAGGAGTCCAGTCGAATCTATGCTCCTCCATCCAAGAGAAATCAGAATTTTCTTCTCTGATGGAGTTAAGTGTCCATGCTAACAGGTCTTGCATTATGCCTCCAATTGGTATACTTCGTGAAGTACTCTAACTGCCAGCTCTCCAAATTTTTCATCAACTATGACAGAAACTTTTATTTCAGACGTTGATATCATCTGTATGTTGATTCCATTTTCTGCCAATGCACTAAAGGCAGATGAGGCTACTCCTGCATGAGATTTCATACCTACGCCTACGACAGAGACTTTGCAAACATCTTCATCGTAGTCTGCACTCTTTATGTCTAAATCGAATCGTTCTATCATTTTTTTGACATGCTCTATTTCACTTTGTGGTACAGTAAAACCAAGGTTTGTCGTCTCATCATTGCTGGCATTTTGGATAATCATATCTACATTTATGTTCTCATTTGCTAGCATTGTAAAAATCTCAGCTGCAACACCCGGCCTGTCTGTTACCTCTCGTAGTGATACTCTAGCTTGATTTCTATCTAATGCAATTCCGCTTACCAATACCTCTTCCATATCTTTACTCTCCTGTGAAATTATTGTACCTTTGTCATCACTAAAGCTACTCTTTGCTACTATCTTGACACCCATCTTTTTTGCCAGCTCAACAGACCTGTTTTGTAACACTTTTGCACCCAAACTGGAGAGCTCAAGCATCTCATCATATGAGACGAAATCAAGCTTTCTCGCCTTTGGTTCTATGCGTGGGTCTGTCGTATATATACCATCTACATCAGAGTATATTTCACATGCATCAGCTTCTAGGGCTCCAGCGATAGCAACGGCACTCAGGTCACTTCCACCTCGTCCAAGTGTGGTAACATTACCATGCTGATTAATCCCCTGGAAGCCAGCAACCACAACAACTTTGCCTTCATTCAGCAATGACTCCATTCTGTCAGTATCTATAGACTCTATTCTCGCATATGTATGTATATCGTTTGTCTTGATTCCTGCTTGTCTGCCAGTCATCGCTACGGCATCAATCCCCATCTCTTGTAGTGCAATGGCCAACAGTGAAGCAGTCACTCTCTCGCCAGAGCTCAGCAAGATATCCATCTCTCTTTTTGAAGGAGAGTTGCTGAAGTGGTTGGCAAACTCTATGAGCTTATTGGTCTCGCCACTCATGGCGGAGACTATGACTACAACACCATTGCCGTCCCTTTTGCATCTCGCAACTCTATTTGCAACACTCTCTATCCGCTCGAGTGATCCAACACTCGTACCTCCATATTTCTGTACGATTAGCATCTATAGTAATCCTTTGTTAGCAAAATATTTAACCACTCTTTTGTAAGTATGTCGTTTTAAAAATGTAGCCTTCTTAAAGAGCTCATCTTGTGAGACAAACTGATACATATCAAACTCAGGTGTATCATGCGTGTATAGATCGATCTTTGCATCCTTGTTTAGCTTAACCAAAAAGTATTTTTGTCGTTGACCCTTGTATGGGTACAGCTTCTCTTTTGATGTGATTGGAAAATCATATTTGATCCACTCAGGATACTCTCCTAAAATCTCCACATCATCAGTACCAATCTCTTCTCTTAGTTCCCTATGTAATGCATCTATTAGTACTTCGCCCTCATCTATCCCACCTTGTGGAAACTGCCACCCTTTTCTCATGCCACTTCTTCTAGAGAGCATGAACTCTTTTATTTGTGGATAATCAGATGATAATATAATAGCTGCAACATTTGGACGGTAATCCGTGTATTTTTGCATGTCAATTCTTTAATTAAATTCTGTTAAGATTGTATCTCAAATGCGATTACAACTATTTGAAATCCAAATAAAAGTCCCTATTATGTTAGCATACTTGCATATACCATACTGTGACTCAAAGTGCTACTATTGTAGTTTTAACTCCTATACAGATAAATTTGATACCAGAGCAGACTATATGCTAGCACTGCATTCCCAGCTTGAGCACGAGCTCAAAAGATTTGGTGCACAAAATAGTTCGATAGATACACTATTTATCGGCGGTGGCACGCCATCAACCGTATCTCCTGATCTCTATGAAGATATTTTTAGACTGCTCAAACCATATCTCAAACAAGATGCAGAGATTACAGCAGAAGTCAATCCAAATTCTGGCACCAAGGAGTGGATATCTGGTATGATGGATTTGGGTGTAAATCGCATGAGTTTTGGAGTGCAGAGCTTTGAGCCGCAAAAATTAAAGGCCCTTAACCGTGCACACTCCCCAGATCAAGCAGAACAATCCATCATGCATGCATATGATGCTGGTATTAAACATATCTCACTAGATATTATTTACAACTACCAAGGAGATACACGGGAGTTACTACTAAACGACATAGACCGAGCATTTTCCCTTCCGATTGATCATATATCTGCTTATGAGCTTACTATCGAGAGTGGAACAAAGTTTGCCCAGACACCACATAAAAGACAAGAGAATGATGAGTTGGCATTTTTTGTAGCTGATGAGATTATCAGTAGAGGTTTTGCCCAATATGAGATATCCAATTTTGGAAAATATCAAAGTCTGCACAACAAAGGCTACTGGCACCTAGATGACTACATAGGAGCAGGAGCAGGAGCTGTAGGATTTCTCTCGAGCACGAGATATTACCCTTGTACGGATATAGACCGATATATTCTTAAACCCACAGACATAAGAGAAGAGCATTTAACAGACCAAGAGATACTGACTGAGCAGATATTTTTAGGACTCAGGAGTGTGATTGGTGTCAACAAAACTCTTTTCGATGCAGAGACAAGTGCTAGAGCAAAGATACTCATAGAAGAGGGTAGGCTTATAGAGTCTGCTACACATTACTATAATACAAACTATTTTTTGAGTGATGAGGTGGCACTCTATCTCATACAATAATATACTTTTGGTATAATCTGAACCAAATTATGACTACAAGGTATCTAATGAGATTTTTCTTAGCTTTATTTTTGATTACATATATGTTGAGTGCAGAAAATAACAACTCTGGCGATGCAGCTATTGAGTTGAACAACACTTCGGTAACTGAAAAAAATAGTACTAAAGCAGTCACTACGCAAAGCGTGAAGCCCAAAAAACCAAATTATCTAAGCTATTACGCCTTAAAAAGAGGCAAAGTTTCACAAAGGGATCTGTTTGGTAAGTGGATTGATGTTCCAGTAGGAGAAAAAAGAGATCCTTATAATTCTGATGTTGTAGATGCTATTACGCAAGAGATAGACGAAATGAAGTCTGTCAAGTTTATTGGCCGAGTCAAAATCTATAAATTACGAATCAATAAATTCAGTTATGACGATAAGAGTAGGAGTATATCGTACAAAGCCAAGATACTAAAAAGCTATATCCCAGAAGAAAAATCAGGAGATATAGAGTTTGATTTGATTTTGGATACAGATGAAAAATTCAACCCAGAAAAAGGCAGTGATGCCATCATCGTCCTCACGAATGAAACAGGCATATATCATCTAGATCAGTTCATGGTGCTTCCTCCGCAAATCAGGCTCAAGAGAAGTATTGTAAGACGACAGGCAAAAGAGAAAATCCATAACATAATGCTACAAGAACTCAAAGATGGATACAGTATAGAAAATGTAACCAAAGAGACAGTGAAACCAACACACAAGCTAAACAAACAGTATATTGGTCTATTGGAGACTTATCTTGATGAGGCATTAGAGAAGAGTGATTATAATTTTCCATCCAAAAAAAGATTTGCAAAAAAGGTCAAAAAGATTTTTGATATAACCTTGACACAACAAGAGCAGATACATACCAGCAGCTGTGCTATGGATGAGAACCCAAAAACAAAATATCTAGCTCACTCTATCGATACAAACAGGACTATTTTTCTAAAAGATAGTAGATTTATTATGTTTGCAGAGCGTTTTCCTATGCTCATAGATTACCGCAAAGATGCAGACTTAAATACTACAATAGCAGAAAAACAAGGTGCGTATACAGACAACAATAAAGACACATTCATCGTGACTACGTGGCAAGATGTATATGAGAAAAATATGACTCGCGGAGGCACGAAAACACTGGTGCGCTTAAATAAATATCTTTTCAATTCTGATAAACAGTATCTCAATTGGCTATTTGATCATGAGCCAGAATTCATGAGTAGCTTGGTTACAACATATGGATACAGGGGAGATAAGAGACTACTTAAAAAGGTTATAAGTAGCAGAGATACAAATAGTAGCATATCGCTAGATGGGCTCATATATTTCAAAACATGTAAGCGCGGTGTTAGTAGTGATAATGATAGAGGATTTTTCATATTTGATGAAACATTCAAATATCTAAACAAAAAGCTAGGGGACGAAAAATATGCAAGAGCATCTGAGAACAAATATCTCAAAGAGCTCGATAGAATTTTGAAAAGTCTGGGTAATAATGATGAGCTATGGATGGCACAAAATAATAAAGTACGAAACAAGATAGAAGATCTGATACAAAAACATCTAAAACCTGCACCTATAGAAAACAGTACAACTACAGATCAAAACATAACTCAAGAGTTGAACGCAACTTACAAATCAAGCTTACTTAACGAATCAAATGCCACAACACGCAGAGAAGATTCAAATAAATCCCGAGATAAAAATAGAACCATTAAGCATAGTGCTCCAGTAGAGGCAGACCAGATGGATATGATGCAAGAGATGATGATTGATGATAATATTGTCAACTAGATACTTAACGGTAGGAGAATAATATGTTTGGTATGGGATTTACGGAGATACTATTAATAGGTATTGTTGCTATTATATTTTTAGGTCCCGATAAGCTACCTACGGCAATGGTTCAGATTGCGAAGACATTTAATAGCTTCAAAAAAAGCATCACAGATGTACGGAGCACTTTTGAAGCAGAGATAAACATGCATGATCTCAGAGAGGATGCCTTGTCATATAAAAGAAGTGTAGCTAATGATATATCGGGATTCAAAAATGCAATGGTGGAGACTACTAGAGGTCTAGATGAGATGCTACTCGATGATGAGTTAATCGAAGAGGATACCGAAGAGTTTGAAGATTTTGAGCTAGAGAAAAAAACCAAGAAAAAATCAGGTAAAAATAAAGAGAAGCAAGAGACAGCAAAAAAAACAAAGAAAAAGAGTAAAGCCAAAACCAAGAAAAAGAAATCAGATCCGAAGAAGGCTGAAAAATAATGTTTGACAACATAAAGCCACACCTCGTAGAGCTACGTAAAAGACTTACCATATCTGTTTTATCGATATTGGTAATGTTCATGCTAGCATTTACTTTTCATAACAAAATACTTACATGGGTGACAACGCCATTAAATAATGCACTCGCGCAAGTAGGCCAGGTAATAGATAGCAAAAATGAGGCTCAGTGGAAAATCAAAAGAGACAGCAACCAGAGTGCAGGGAGCCTAAGCAGCAAAATAGTCCAAAGCACCAAAAATATCCATGACTCCCTCTCTAAGGCATCCAATCTCGCAGAGGGTGAACTCTCAAAGACTTTGGCCAAAAGTGCAAATTCCATGCAGGAGCTTTCACGTCTGCTAGAGAAAAAATTTACCAAAGAAAAAACAGGTAATTTCGAAGGTAAAATCACCACCAATCAGGTAGGAGGAGCCTTTTTTGTAGCACTTAAAGTTTCAATATTTGCCGCACTCTTAATGGCGCTACCTGTGATATTGTGGCAGTTGTGGTTATTCGTCGCACCTGGATTGTACGAAAATGAGAAGCGTCTAGTAGTTCCGTTTGTTTTTGGCGGTACGGGTATGTTTTTGGTAGGGGTGTTGTTTGCATATTATGTGGTTACTCCTTTTGGGTTCCAGTTTCTCATAACATTTGGTTCATTTCTCTATACCCCATTTATAAATATCGAAGACTACGTTGGGTTTTTTACAAAGATCCTCATGGGCTTTGGCCTAGCATTTGAACTGCCTGTGATCGCATCATTTTTGGGCATCATGGGTATAGTGACAGACAGGACACTGATATCATTTTTTAAATATGCTATTGTCATCATCTTTGTTCTAGCGGCTCTACTTACCCCTCCGGATGTGCTGACTCAGATGCTTATGGCTGCACCTTTGATCTTGTTATATGCTGTCTCTATACTACTGTTGAAGTTTATCAACCCTGAGACACAAGAGGAATAAGTTGCAAGATATCGATCTGTTAACAGACAGCTATGACTACACGCTACCGCCAGAACTCATAGCTTCAAAACCACTGCACCCTAGAGATAGTGCAAAGCTACTAGTCTACGATAGAGCCAATGAGAAAATCATACATACAACATTTGCTAGTCTTTTGGAGTTTTTACCCCAAGATTGTCATGTTTTTCTAAACGACACCAGAGTCATAAAAGCCCGTCTTTTCGGACAAAAGGAGACTGGTGGCAAAGTAGAGTTGTTACTAAATAAACCACTGTCAAACAATCTGTATAATGCTATGATTAGAGGCAGAGTAAAAGAGGGCACTAAAATCACATTTCAAGACCAGCTTACAGCAGTAGTGCAGGAGCTCAATAGCGATGGCTCGAGGTCGGTAGCATTTTTACGAGACAGCAAACCACTACTCTTCGAAGAGCTCGTGCTGGTGTTGGACAAAATCGGTCATATCCCACTCCCGCCCTATATCCAGCGTCCAGACGACAATCAAGATCTTAGTGATTACCAGAGCCTATTTGCCAAACATGCAGGAGCTGTAGCTGCACCAACAGCTTCACTGCATTTCACTCCAGAGCTATTCGAGCAACTAGAAAAAACGTATCCAACCCACAAGCTCACACTTCATGTGGGTGCAGGCACATTCAAGCCAGTAGATACCACTCAGATACTCGACCACCCAATGCACTCAGAGTATTTCCATATACCACAAAAATCTGCTCAAGTATTGCAATCGGCCACACCAATACTGGCTATTGGTACTACTGTCACTAGAACTGTAGAGTATCATGCTAGAACCACCAAGACTAGCGGAGAGTGTAATCTGTTTCTAAACCCATCAAACCAACCAATTAGAGTAAACCACCTACTAACCAACTTCCACCTACCAAAAAGTACACTCATCATGCTTGTATCCGCATTCATAGGACGAGAAAAAACCCTATCTCTCTACGAGGAAGCCATCGCCAAAAAATACCGATTTTTCTCATATGGCGATGCAATGTTAATAGTGTAACGGTTAAACATCTAATGCTAAAATAGTAAAAACACAAAGGGATCTTATGAAAAGTATTATTGTATCGTTATCGCTGATGTTGGCTACTGTAAGTATCGCACACGCACAGCAAGACCATTTTAAAGTGGAGACTATAACCGGAAAGAAACTGACATTCACAGGTACTGACAATGGTGTCATCACGGATCCATATCAAGGTAAGATTGTATTTATCGAATTTTGGGGTACATGGTGTGGACCATGCCTACTTAGTATTCCTCATCATGTTAAATTGCAGGAGAAATACAAAGATCAGTTACGTATTGTCTCATTCGAGACCACTCCAAAAGAGAGCAAAAAGAGCCTACAGGAGTATGTCAAGGATCCCAAAAATATAGATATGAGTCGTGTAAACTGGTATCTAGACAATAAAGCCAAATCTCCAGCTCAAAAGAAATCACTCGAAGAGCCAGTGAATACACTCAAAAAATTCAGAGAAGCTGGCAAACCTATCAACTATGATGTCATAGCCTCAGCAGATGGTAACGAATTTACTGGATATATCGCCCAAAGAGCAGGGTGGGCAGGATTTATACCATACCTTCTCATAATAGACGGCAATGGAAAAGTAGTAACTGCTGTACCAGGGATGCCTTCAGAAAAAGAGCTAGATGATATCATACAAGATGTGTTGAAAAAG
>CAYWGB010000013.1:0-12373 GCA_964457825.1 uncultured Campylobacterales bacterium
TCATAAAATACCTAGGAAACCTAAAAATAGCTTCAAAATAACTATAGTTTGCCTGCGCATCAAAACCGATCAATATATTTTCTAAAACACTCATGCTTTGAAAAAGTCTGATATTTTGAAATGTTCTTGCTATTCCCTTATAAACAACCTTGTTTGCTTTTGTGCCTGTAATATCATTGCCTTCAAATACTATTGCCCCCTGGGTAGGCTCTAGGTTACCTGTAATTATATTAAATATTGTAGTTTTTCCCGCTCCATTGGGCCCTATAAGACCATATATGGCACCTTTTTCTACTTCAAAATCTAGGCTATTGATTGCCGTAACTCCACCAAACTGCATCGTTATTTTGTCTATTTTTAGTATTGTCTCGGCCATTATTTACTCTTCTTATTAAGATATTTAGGTCGTTTAAAATACTCAAACAACTCTTTATTGCCCAAAAGACCGCGTCTTGCAAATAGCATCATAATTATCAATAGTATTGCAAACACAACCATTCTCATGCCTGGATGTGACCCTAAATCATAACCAAATAGGGTAATGTTATCATCCAAGAACCTCAGCCACTCCATGCCACCCATTACTAAAATAGTTGCAATCAGTGCACCACTCATACTCCCCAAGCCACCAAGAACTATGATGATAAGAAGTTGGAATGTTAACAAAAAGCTAAACTGATCAGGTGTTATAGTTGTAAGCATAGATGCCAAAAGGCCGCCACCTATTCCTTCGAAAAATGCAGATGTCATAAATGCATATGTTTTTATTTTAAAAGTGTTCAAACCCATAGCAGTTGCTGCATCCTCGTCATCTCTAACTGCCTTCATGCCCCGACCATATTTTGAATACACTATATGGATCATTACAACAAACGTAATTATTGCAAAAACTCCTATCCATTTAAAGTTTGCAGAATCTGGTATGTCGTTTAACCCCATTGCACCATTTGTATAAGCTGGATTATTGATAGCAAAAATTCTAATAATAAAACCAAAACCCAAGGTTACAATTGCCAGATAGTCCCCGCGTACCCTAAATACAGGAATCGATAAGAGCATCGCTACAACTGCAGCAGCAACACCTCCTATCAAAACTGCGGGTATAAACTGTGCTTGTATTTGTAAAACTATAGGAGCCGGATCGACTAAAGCGAACATATCAGTTTTTGCATCTGCAGGCAAAAGCAGTATGGCGGTAAAGTATGCACCAATTGCAACAAAACCATTGGGCTCTAGAGAAAATTGTCCAGTAACACCGTTAATCAAATTGTAGCTAAGTGCTAATATTGCAAAAATACCAATATTACTGAGAATACTAAGCGTATATGAGTCTACATAATCGTGTATATTCCAAACAAATAACATTGCTAGAGCGATTAATGAGATGTTTCTTCCTAGAGTGTTCATTAAAATCTCCCTCTTTCTAGATCCTGGCCCATTATACCTGTTGGTCTAAACAGCAAAACCAAAATCAAGAAGAAAAAGGCAAAGGCATCCTTGTATCCGCCAAGCTCTGGAAACATTGCTACTACAAATATTTCAGTGAAACCTAGAATAAAGCCACCGACAACAGCACCACCAACGCTACCAATACCACCCAAAACTGCCGCTGCAAATGCCTTGAGTCCAACGATAATACCCATCAGTGGGTCTATGGATGGATAGCTAATTGCATAAAAAATACCTCCAATTGCTGCCAATGCTGAGCCGATAATAAACACTATCATAATAATTCTATCGGCATCTATACCCATTAGTTTTACTGTTTGAATATCAAAAGCCAATGCCCTAATGGCCATACCATATTTGGTTTTATACAGTATCCAAAGCACAACTGCTAAAATAAGTAGAGTAACCGTTGGAATAATTATTACAGAAATCGGAAGATATATATTGTCTATGTGGAAAATTTTTGTTAAATACTCAGGTGCCTTAAATGGCTTTGGAGTACTGCCAAAGAGCACTGTAAATAGGTTTTCCAAAAAAAAGCTAATACCAATGGCTGTAATCAACAAAGAAATTTTAGGAGCATCACGCAGTGGCTTATAGGCAATTTTATCGGTTAAAATACCAATAACGGCCGAACCAATAATAGCCAAGATAACAGCTACTTCAAAAGGCAATCCAGCCTGTATGGCAAAAAATGTCAAAAATGCTCCCACCATCATCACGTCACCATGTGCAAAATTGATAAGTCTTAGTACGCCGTATACCATCGTATAGCCAATAGCAATTAGTGCATACATACTACCAAGGCTTGCACCATTTACAAGCTGCTGCAGGAATATATCCAGAGTCATATAGTTTACCTTTTTGTCAAATATTAATATATATGCACTATCTTACCAAGTGCATATATATAGGTATTTAATAAGTAGGCACATGGCCTACTTGCTTTATTATGGTTTTACAGTAGTTTTGTATGCAAATTTACCATCTTTGACAGCATTGACAACTGCAGATTTTACAGCATCTCCGTTTTCATTAATAGTAATTACGCCCGTAATACCTTTGTAATCTTTGGTGCCTCTTAGGTTGGTATTGATACACTCTTTATCATCACTAGCCTTGCCAGCCTTGATACAGTTCTCCATTGCTTGCAATATCATACCATAACCATCTGCTGCCAATGCGCCCATAGAATCAGCTGGCTTATTGTATTTCTTGTGAAATGCATCCACATATGCTTTAGCCTCTGGAGAACTTGCTGCAGCTTCGTTAAAGTGATCTGTATACATGAAGCCTTCAGATGCCTTACCACCAATTGTGACTAACTCTGGAAATCCAACCCCATCAGCACCGATAAATGGAGTTTTAACACCCATGTCTCTAGTCTGCTTAACCATCAATGCTGCCTCAGCATAATAACCAGTAAATGCTACAATCTGCGGGTTTGATTGCTTAAGGACTGCAACCTGTGCATTGAAATCTTTGTCACCAGAGTTAATCAAGATTGTTTTAACAATCTTGCCACCAGCTGCCTCAAATGCTTTTTTGAATGCCTTGGATAGACCAACCGAATAGTCCTGCTTTGCATCAGTTACAACAACAGCAGTTTTCATGCCATTATCTATCGCATATTTAGCCATTACAGCACCTTGGAATGGGTCTATAAAACAAGCTCTTGTGACATACTTCTTATCCTTGGTTACTCTAGGGTTTGTAGATGCATGAGTAATCATAGGAGTTTTTGCTTTTTCAGCAACTGGTGCCATAGCCATAGAGTTAGAAGATGCAACTTCTCCTAAAATTACAGATACTTTATCCTTGTCTAGCAATCTCTTTACGGCAGTTGCCGCCTCTACTTTGTCGCCCCTGTCATCAACAACGACTAGCTTTATTGTATCTCCATTGCTAAGTTTACTGTTTTGTGCATAGGCTATATCTAAACCACCTTTACTTGTTTGGCCAAATGCTGCAATATTGCCCGTCAACGGCAAAACTACTCCAATCTTTACCTCTTTGGCTACAAGCGTAGCACTCATCATCGCAGCTACCGCTACCATACTTAATGTTTTTTTCATATTATGTTTCTCCTTGGAATTTTTTTATGCTTTATAATATCTCTTAGACACTTTTGTTTGACTTGTTACCCCAAAAAAAGTAAGAAGTTTTGCAAAATAGAGCATTTTCGTTACATCTAATTATTCACTTTTGATTTCGATTAACTCTTCTAGCAATTCATACGCTTCTTCTTCTTCCATATCACCAGATTCTATCTCTACCAATATATCCCTGCACTCTTGATGCATCTCTTGCATCTGCTCTAAATCTTCACGATCAGATATCGATACCATCTTCTCTTTTTCTATCATTTGGAACATCTCATCTATGGCACTCTCTAAGTCTGGAAGAATTTCATTTTCAAGTAGATTTTTTAACTGTTGTGTTTTTTGCATCTATAGACCTTTTATTTGATTCGCCATTGTAGCACAATATTCAAAAACTACTAGGGCATATGCACGCTCTATTTTATAAAAAACTGCTAAAATACTTTCAACAACATAGTGACGCGAAGGATGATACAATGGTACTAATGATAGACAACTATGACAGTTTCACTTACAATATTGTACAGTATTGCAAAGAACTTGGAGCCAACCTCAAAGTAATCCGCAATGATGAGATGAGCCTTGACGAGATCAAGGAGCTTAATCCTGAAAAGATTATCTTGTCGCCTGGTCCCTCTACACCTGATGAGGCTGGTGTCACGCTAGATGTTATACGAGAATTTGGCGATACTACTCCTATATTTGGGATTTGTCTAGGCCATCAAAGTATAGCACAAGTTTATGGAGCTGATATCATCAGGGCAAAAAATATGATGCATGGCAAAACCTCACAAATAGAGATATCTCGAAGCACCCCCATTTTTGATAAATTACCAAGTGAATTTCGCGCCACAAGATATCACTCTCTAACCATTGATCAAAATACTATACCCAGTATTGTACAGGTAACATCTCGTAGCCTTGACGACAATGAAATCATGTCTCTACAGATCAAAGAGAAGCAAATTTTTGGAGTTCAATTTCATCCAGAGTCTATTATGAGTGAATATGGGCGAGAGATGCTAGATAATTTTCTGAAGCTATAGCAATATGACAAAAACCATAAAATACCTACCGCATATATTTATAGTATTATATATACTCATAATCTCTATTTTAACAGCAACAACACCTATATCTGTCAGTGAGGCAAACCTGTTCTACTCTTCAGTGCAAACTCCGACAACATTTCTGATGCACAAAAGTCAAGAAATATTTGGTTATGAATTTGGATTTAGAACTATTTTTGTTTTAATATCTTTTCTCAATGCATGGCTATTTTATCAGATAACAAGATATTTTTTCAAAAACAAGAAAGATAAATTAACAGCTTTGTTTATCTATTTGATGCTACCAGGAATCATTGCAGAAAGTGTATTGGTGAGTGATGCAATACTCATATCACTATTTTTATCTTTATTTATCATCGGATACCTCAAAAATAATTACATATTGATTATCATATCAATGGCTGCGCTGGGTTTTATTCACTGGAGTTCCCTAGAATTTTATATAATAATATTGGTGTATACACTTTTTTCTAAACATTACAGAACCATGTTTATTTCTGCAATTGCCATAGTAGCATATATATATTTTGGAGGCTATATCCCTTCTTTGACATATCAAAACAGTACAGTAAAACTACTTGCTATTTATGCTACGGTATTTTCTCCACTATTTTTTGTCTATCTCTTTTTTGCAGGATATCGTATATTTTTAATAGGAAATAGAGATATCATTTGGGCCATATCTTTTGCTACGCTTATGATATCTTTTTTAATGTCCGTATATACAAAAATCAGAGTAGAAGACTTTAGTCCATACCTAATGACAGGTGTCATAGTGGCACTCAGAAGTTACCATCATAGCTCAAGAGTAAGACTAAAGAGATTTAGAAAAAAGTACGAAATAGCTTTCACAGGCATCATCTCAATGCTACTGATTAGCTCCACAATTATTGTTATTCATCAGCCAATCTATCGGATATTAGGAAAGGATGTAGTAACAGCTGTATCACCCATATATAACCCATATGACAAATCAAATGAACTTCACGCTAAAGGCATTAGCTGTGTACACAATCCAAGCAAAAGGTCTACAAACCAATATAGATACTATGGTATTAGTATGTGCGAACTATAGGGATAGAGTCTAGCCTCTATTTCCACTACGGCTATTCTCTCCGCCTCTTCTTCTGGAATTACTGCGACTTCGGCTTCTATTTCCTCTGTAGCCTCCGCCACCACTTCGGCCTCTTCCTCTGTTGCCGCTTCTATTTCTGTTGCTTCCTCTATCATTTTTAACTCTCTCCAAAAGTCTCTCAATCTCTTCTAGAGAGTATCCGATTTTATCTTTACCAGATATTGCATTCTCTTCTAGAATCATAGAGGCCAGTAGCTGAGCAATGGTAACAATATCAAGATCATGCTGCAGACCTCTTACTAAATCTTTCCCATCATCCGTAATCTGTGCATTTGATATTTTTAGCAATAATTCATTGCCTTTGCTTTGAGCCAAGTCATCCTTGGTAGGTATCAACTCTGTAATTATTTTTGCACCTACATCTTTTTCTATTCTCTTAATGGTTCTCAGCTCGTTTGGAGTCACAAGAGTAATAGCCTCACCACTCTTGCCAGCTCTTCCTGTCCTCCCAATACGATGCACATAGCTTTCACTATCAAATGGTATATGATAGTTAAATACATGACTGACATCATTCACATCCAATCCTCGCGCAGCTACATCAGTAGCCACAAATATATCTACGGCACCACTTTTAAAACCACGTATGGTAACTTCTCGTTGTTTCTGTTCCATATCTCCGTGCAATCCACTTACTTTGAACCCCTGTGATGTAAGATGAGTCACTAATCTATCAACTTCTTTTTTCATACGGCAGAATATAATACATTTGCTAGGGTTTTTGTAGTCGATTAAACGCACTAACGCATCATCCCTCTCTCTGTCCTGTACCACAGAATAGAGCTGTTTAATAGATGTGTTTGTGCTTTCACTCTTTGTGATAGCTACAGTTTTTGGATTATTGAGTATCTCTTCTGCTAGCTTCCTGATCGCTTTAGGCATAGTTGCAGAAAACATCAAAGTCTGTCTCTTTTTTGGCATAAACTTGAAGATATTTTTTATCTCATCCAAGAAGCCCATATCCAGCATCTCATCAGCCTCATCTAGAACGACAAATTTTGGTTTTATCTGAATTCTACCACTCTCTAGCAAATCCTGAAGTCTTCCTGGTGTTGCGACCACTACTGATGCCTGCTTTATCCTATCTATCTGTTTGCCATATGGAGTCCCGCCATAAACAGTAGCAGTTCTCAAACCCGCATTTTTACCAAAACGATAAAGCTCATCACTTACCTGCATGGCCAGTTCTCTTGTCGGAACAATCACGAGACCCTCTACGGAGCCATCACCACTCATCATGCTAAGCATTGGTAAACCAAATGCCGCTGTTTTACCTGTACCTGTTTGAGCCTGTGCAATCATATCATGACCATCCAGGACCAATGGTATCGCCTCTATCTGAACTGGACTAGGCTCTATAAAGCCTGCATCCTTCACTGCATTTTGTATATTTTCTTTTAGATTAAAATCTATAAATTTCATTTTACTTCTTTGTATTTTATGTTTTCTGGAAAGTGTCACACTTGGTAGTCTATTGCAGAAAATTTACAACATTATATCCAGTTAATTCATAGTCCGCATTAGACGCTAGACAATTTTTCTATAATAACTTTGACATCTTGATAGCATGCACTCTCACCTTCTGCACTGGAATGTCCGGGAGTTAGATTATTTAACCCATGAGTTCCACTACTTATCAAAACACAGTTGCGCAGCAAATCCTCACTAACTGCTACCTCAAGTTTGCACTCTCCATGTTCCGATACGACTCTTACAAGCTCTCCTGATTTAAAACCAGAATCAGTTGGAACTTTTATCGAGTTTCCTCTTTTAAATTGTGTATTTAGTGACTTGCTAGATTTAGGAGACAACAACCAATATGAATCGGTTGTTATATCTTGGATTGTATCACCAAATTCATCTATGTAAACAAAGTCATCATCTCCGTTTTTACCAAAACCATCTTTATAGGGTACTGGCTTATAGTCTGGCAAGATAGGTGCAGATTCATCATACCTGTATTGTTTTTTATACTCTTGCAGATAAAAATCTTCTTTTTTAATATCTCCCAAGTCTAATCTTTCACAGATCTCTTTTACAAAACAGTACTCGCTAATGCCGATATCACTATCTAAAACTTGATTCATATCTGTAATGTATTGATGTCCATAACTCAAACGAATATCCTCTTTTTCCAAGAAAGTTTTTGCTGGGATAACGATATTGGCCATTTTGCTTGTTTCGTTTTCATATAATCCAAAATAGATGAGATTATTAACACTTTTCAATGATTTTTGTACAGCAACAGAGTTTGGCATAGATTCAGCTGGATTTCCGCCTTGTACCAAAACAGTATCAAACTCTTCAAATGATGTATTTACAATAGATACTCTTTGGGTCTCAGCTGCAAAAACCTCATCGAATCCCTGTCGACTATTGCCCAAATAACTCACTCCACAACCCTCTTTACCAAATAGACCCAAAACTGACGCCAATGAGTCAATTGCCCAAAAGACATAATGTCCTATGGAATACTTTTGTGGGCCTGCACCCACCAAAAAGACCACTCTTTTATCAATGAGCTCCTCAAGGAGATAACCGATATCCTCCAATCCTACTCCGATCTTTTTCATCGCTTTATTGATGCGGAACTCTTGAGTATACTCATAAAACTCCTCTAGATCCTCATCTTGATCAAGTGTATATTTTTGTTTATTTTCCATAAATACAAATCTTGACAGCATGATTGCTAGCCAAAAATCACTTCTAGGCTGTATCTGTAGATGAATATCTGCTCTTTTTGCAATAGGCGTAGATACCGGATCAATAACGATAAGTCTCTTCCCCTCAATATATGGTAGCACATGACTATTTGTAACTGTTAGATTTCTACCCCAAACCACCACTACCTCACTTTTGGAAATCTGCTCCAGAGGTAATTGATAATTATACCCTCGCCCCTCAATGATGCCGGCTTGGCCTGCTCCATCACATAGGCTGCCATATGTCATGTGTCCATTGAGCTTATCCATTAGAAGATTAGATACTCTTTGCATTACCCCCAAGTTGCCCGAGCCTCTCCATAGCAGTTTTGTATCTGTATCTAGTGCTCCTGCTGCAGCTTCAAGTGCCTCATCCATGCTCACTTTTTTTCCGTCTATTGTAGGTTGCTGTATACGAACCTCTTCGTGTATATATCGATTGAGCAAAGAACATAGTGCTCCGTTGGACGTAGGATGAGAGGGTGTAGAGACAAGCTTGGTTGGGATTGATGGGTCGCATGTAATCCCACATGCGTCATAACAATCCAAGGGGCATGCAGTTTGAATCATTTCATCTCAATCTTGACGAGTTTAGAAAATTTAAAGAGAGGCTTTGTGATAATCTCTGCTCTGTAAGATGAGACAAACTTTTCATCTGCAACACTCCAAATCTTTGTAAATTTCAAATCTGTCTTTTTGTCATCAATATATATACTTTTATCCTCTATGCCATCCAATTCATTCCTGTCTAAATAAACAACCAGTTTTGCCATTGATAAATCATCAACAATCAACAACGGCATTCCTGGTGTAGCATATCCCCCTTCTCTGACCATGATACTGTATATATATTTACCATCTGCCGAGATACTTTTTTTAGAAATACTATCAGACAATAGCGTCACTTTTTGTTCTAAATCAAGGATTTGTTTTTTTAGATTAATCACTTTCTCTTTAGTTGCTAGCATCTGATTACTTGCACTAATATAAGCATCATAAGAGTTATCTTTAAGCACCCTGCTAGATGTTCTGAGATTTGAAACACGACGATAGTAGGATTTTTTATTGGCTTGTATATCTTTTAGCCCATCTAGTATGTCCAAATTGAGCTTTAATGACTCATTTAGTAGCTCCAGAGATGATTGTGTGGATTTCAAATTTACTCTATCCATTTTGTCATCGATATGTATGATTGCGGAATCCTCTGCTATGTGACCTTCAACCAAGAGATCTACTTTATCTATTGCACCACTGATAGAGGATTTTATGGTTGTACGCTCCACTGGTTCTACTTTGGCATAATGAACTTTTGCAAAAAGAGTTGTCTGAAGCACTGCAAAGAGTAAAACATAGATATGTAGTGATTTCATGATATTATCCTGATAAAGTATTACACGGCGCATGGTGTATATTTAAATATTATCTAGATAAGTATAATAATATGCTTGGAGGAGTAGCTAAATAGATACCAGTAGCAGAGCTGCTACTGGATTGACTAAATAGAATTAATTAGTTGTTGTTTAGTGCACAAGCTGGTTGAACCATCTTGATTTTAGCATATCTTGCAGGCTGAGTACGTACTCTTACTTTTACATACTTATATTGTGCTTTCTGTAGTCTTACTACCTGAACAGGCTGAGCACATGCTGATCCTACACGCTGCTGAGGAGCAGGACGCTTATGTGTTTGACTACATGCGCTTAGACCCAATACCGCTGCTACTGCGACTGCTGATACAATTAATTTCTCTCTCTTCATTTTGATTCCTTTTGTTGTTTATTCTTGCAGGCATAGTATAACTAAGTTTTAATTACGTTTACTTTTAGAATAGATGAGGGATGCTACACAATAGCATGCATGCTATCTTTTTAAATATTGCATAGCTACCGCAATGATGCTATCATCATCTTTACTATCAGATTCCAATACGACTCTATCTTTTCCTTCATTTATAAACTCCATAAATACTCTCTGCTCATAAGATGAAATTTTCTTGATTCCCTTTGTTTTAGCTAATGGCTTCATGGCCATTATCTCGATAAACTGCTTGGTTGGCCTATCTAGTCGTCCAAATCTGTCCTCTATTTCTGATCCTATCTCATATACTTCTGCACTATCATCACATTGTGCAAGCCTACGATATAGCTCTAGTCTTAGTCTATCCTCTGAAATTAGCTCCTCGCTTAGATAGGCATCAACATTTAGCTTCATGTCGATGCTATGTGTCACCTCTTTATCCTGTCCACTAAGTTCTTTAATAGCATCTTCTAGCATACGCAAATATAAAGAATACCCAATCTGTTTAATATGTCCTGATTGTGCTTCTCCTATAATATTGCCGCCACCCCTTATTTGTAAATCATGAAATGCCAATACCGCGCCACTACCCAAATCAGAATGGGACTCAAGTGCCAACAATCTACGTTTGGCCTGATCAGTAAGTCTGTCTCTATCCGATACTATAAAATAGCAATACCCAATCTTCCCTCCTCTACCAACTCTGCCACGCAATTGATGCAAATCTGCTATACCAAATCTATCTGCCCCATCTACAATCATAGTATTTGCACTTGGCATATGTATGCCTGATTCCACTATTGATGTTGAGAGCATCATATCATACTCACCAGCCTCAAATTTCATCATCTCCTCTTCGCTCTCTTTATCCATAACTTTTGAGTGCAATACTGTAATACGAAGTTGTGGCAACATCTCCTTCAATACTTTTCGCTTCTCCTCTATGCCTGCAATAGAGTTAAATACATAAAATATCTGACCACCTCTTCGTATCTCTCTCAAGATTGCCTCCTTCAATACACTCTTGTCATACTCTTTGACAAATGTTCTGACACCTAACCTGTCTACCGGAGGCGTTAATATTTCAGAAAATGTTTTTATCTGAGACATGGCCATATTTAAACTACGAGGGATTGGAGTTGCAGACATCGATAGCAGATGGATATCTATAGCTAACTCTTTTAGAGCCTCCTTTTGCTTTACGCCAAATTTATGCTCTTCATCTATAACCACTAGTGCTAAATTGTGAAATTTTGCCTTCAGTAAACTATGCGTACCTACAACGGTATCTATGGTTCCATCTGCTAGTCCCGCTAAAACTATCTTTTTTTCTTTGGCACTGCTAAATCTGTCTAGCTTGGCTACTCTTATGTCATATTTCTCAAGTCTCTCTTTCATGCTTCTGTAGTGCTGAGAACATAATAATGTTGTTGGGGCTATCATCATTGATTGATATCCATTTTTTGCACTTACATACATGGCATTCAACGCAACTTCTGTTTTACCAAACCCAACGTCAGCAGAAAGCAATCTATCCATCATTGTTCCGCTTGACAAATCTTCAAGCATCTCACCAATGGCTCTCTTTTGGTCATCAGTATGTTCAAAACCCGCATCAGCCATAAAAAGCGAATACTCTTCATTGTCACTTTTTAGCACTATTCCTTTTTTCATATGCCTCTTGGCAGACAAATTAATAATCTCTGAAGCAATAGCAAATAATTTTTCTCTTACTTTGGCTTTAAGCTTTTTAAAGCTTGCTTTACCCAATTTATCAAGAGCCGGCAGCGTCCCACCATCTGCCACATATCTATCAATTGTATCTATGTTGGCCATAGGTATCAAAAGTGTATCATCATTTTGATAGCCAATCACCACAAACTCACTCACGGCACCCAATACATCTCGCTTTTCTATTCCCTTAAACAACCCAACTCCATGGTTGTCATGCACAACATATTCACCAACACTGAGTTCATCCAGTACAATTTTGGCTCTTTTGACTCTTTTCTGTTTTCTTGGTTTATTCAGTGACAATATCAAATTATCTTGACTCATGATATTAACAACAGCATCCATATAGACAAATTTATACTCAAATTTACCAGACAAATCTAA
>CAYWGB010000014.1:0-12167 GCA_964457825.1 uncultured Campylobacterales bacterium
GTCCTCGTCAACCACATGAGCGCCCTCGCCACGAAGTGCCTCTGTTAACAAGAGTTTTCTAGCATATGGTGTATCCACGTAAACAGTGGGATGAAACTGCATAAATTCCATATCTACGAGCTCTATCCCCTTTTCTGCACATATACCATGGATGTCGGCTGATACTGTTCTAGAGTTGGTATTGTATTCGTAAAGAGAGCCTACTCCGCCACTAGCTATAATAACATTTTCAGCATATATAGTAATCGGCTTATAGTTCACGGTTGCCTTGACTCCAAAACATCTCCCGTTGTCTATCAATAAATCATGCACTAGTGTATTTCTCTGAAGTTTATGCTTGTTTTGCACCATCAAAAAGTAGTGCATATACCGACCTGTTGCATCTCCTCCAGCATGGACTATTCTCTCTACTGAGTGAGCTGCCTCTTTTGTATAGAGTATATTGCCTTCACTGTCAAGGTCAAACTCCATACCTCTATCTATCAAATCTTTAGTAGTCTCAAGTGAGGTAGTAGAGAGTATCTCTACACTCTCTTTGTCATTATGATATGCGCCAGCAGCCATAGTGTCCTCGACATGGATGGGCACATCGTCGCTGTCTAGTGCAGTCACCATGCCGCCCTGGGCATAAAATGTATTGCACTCCCAAGGCACATCTTTGCAGACAACCAACACTTTTTTGCTAGTAGGGATATTCAAAGCCGCATAGAGTCCAGCAATACCAGCTCCGATAATCAAAACATCATATCTATATACCATTACACACCTTGCTGGCTAGCTGTTTTGTCACTCTTGGCATGATACACAGGAGCCGTTTTATATCCACATCCACTTAGTAAAAATACAAATAATAATGCTACAATACCCGAATGAAAAATGGTAAAAAGATTATCTCCACGCTTATTAGTAGATTTCAACTCTACCCCCTTATTAAGCACAAGTGCTATCAAAAATTTATTCATCTTCTACCACCTAGATTTCAACAAGCAATCGCCTTTGTCTACATCGAAAATGAGACACTTTTTATCGCTTTATCGCACCCAGGATACAAGATGGAGCTCAATTATAATAAAGATTTATTTAAATCTCTATTGCGAACCTTCACCCAAAATGATTCAGAGTGTCAAGAGTATCATGCAAAAAAAGTAGTTTTTTTTAACTCAAAGCACCATCAGCCCAAACAAGTACCTACAGATACTATACCATACTATTATGAATTATCATCAGGAGAGTTCGAAACAGATATTCAAAACAGTGATCTTGCAGAGCAGTTTGAGCAGATAAAACATCTCATACTTCAAAACTCAAAAAGTCAAAATGAACAATAGCCTACTTGAAACCATCCAGAATTTACCTACTCAACCAGGAGTCTATCAATATTTTGGACAAAACAGTAGACTATTGTATGTGGGCAAAGCAAAAAATCTGACAAATAGAGTCAAGAGTTATTGGAGATTTTCACCCGAATTCAGACCAAACCCAACTCTCTCGACTAGAATTGTCATGATGCTTCAGGAATCTGTACGGCTGGAGTATATCATAGTCGAGAGCAACGAAGATGCACTTATACTAGAAAACTCTCTCATCAAGCAGCTAAAACCAAAATACAACATTCTACTGCGAGATGACAAAACTTACCCCTATATCTACATCGATGAGTCCACTCCCTTTCCTAGGTTTGAATTTACCAGAAAAGTAATCAAAGGCAAAAATATTACCTACTATGGGCCATTCCCTACTGGTGGAAGAGCACTCTATGATGCACTCTATGAGGTCTATCCGCTAGTGCAAAAAAAATCTTGCCTCAGAGAAGGAAAAGCATGTCTTTTCCACCAAATAAACAAATGCCTTGCCCCTTGTGAAGGCAAAATCTCGCCAGATGAGTATGCTACTATCATCCAAGATGCCAAACAAGCTATCGTAAAAAGAAAACCTCTTATAAGCCATCTGCAAGATAAAATGCTAAAATTGGCCGACTCGGAACGTTTTGAAGAGGCAGCAAAGATGCGTGATAGCCTCGAGCAGATAAAATCACTCAATATAAACTCTGGTATAGATTTGGCAAATGGGCTAGACGTAGACATATTTGCTATCTTAAATGGTGATGCCAGAGGTGTAGTGGTTAAGTTATTCATGAGAGATGGTAAAATAATATCCAGCAGCTACAGCTACTTTAGGCAAACTCATATTTATGACCAAAATGAAGCCTATAAGCAAGCTCTACTAGAATTTTATCGGCCCCAAACCCCAAATATTTCCAAGCAAATACTAGTAGCACATGAGTTTGAGGAGTCTAAAAACATAGCCCAAATACTCAGCAAGACATTTGATAAAAAAATAGAAATCATTGTGCCAAAAATCGGTCAAAAGGCCAAATTAATCTCACTAGCTCTGCAAAATGCGCATGAGCTACTCAAAGAGAAGGCGCCACAGAACATTATCGAGCAACGAGTTGCTGACCTTTTAGACCTATCATCTATTCCCTACAGAGTAGAAGTCTTTGATAATTCTCACATGATGGGAGTAGCCACTGTGGGTGCCATGGTTCTATGGAGCGAGAACCAATGGGACAAAAGTGGATATAGACGCTATGAACTAGAGTCAAAAGATGAATATGCACAAATGAGAGAGATGCTATCCAGGCGAATAGCAAGCTTTTCCAAAGAACCACCGCCAGATCTATGGGTACTCGATGGAGGCAAAGCAAACTTGAATCTAGCTACTTCACTACTCCAAGAAGCCAATGTAAATCTAGACGTAGTTGCCATAGCAAAAGAGAAACTAGACAGCAAAGCTCATCGCGCCAAAGGAGCAGCAAGAGATCTCATATATACACCAGTAGAGATTATAGAGCTCATGAGTTCAGACAAACGATTGCAATGGTTACAGAGACTCAGGGATGAATCACATAGATTTGCAATCACCTATCATCAAAACAAAAAACGAAAGGATGACACAAGACTATCACTACTCGCCAAAAAAGGAATAGGCAAAGCCACTCTACAAAAACTCATTACATACTTTGGAACTTTCGAAGCTATAAACAGCGCATCACATGAAGAGATTAAAAGCGCAACCAATAGTAAAATCGCCGATATTATCAAGAGTAAAACTTTTAATATTAATTAATAATAAAAATATTATCTTTTTATATCAATTAATCTTAAAGTAAGCAAAATATGCGTAATATATGAAACTAGGATTTATATATGCAGAGCTATTGTGTTTGTTTTAAAGGAACTGAACCTATAGTGAGACAAAGAGGAAAAATGTTTTTTATACTAAACCATCGTAATAATATTATCGTTGCCGATAAAGATTTTCTCAACATGCTTGATGTTTGTGATGTGGCTACAGCCTCAACTGTCATCAAAAGCGGAGAGATAAAACTAGATGAGTACAATCGCACTCTAGAAATAGACACAACTCGTTATCATTTTAAAAAGAGTGAGATTTGCACTCTTTTTGGACAAGGTCACATGTATCAATTTGACAATGAAACCAATGAAGATTCAGCAAAACAGAGTGATACTCTCGAAGAAAAAAGTGCTTCAAATATAGATAATGATCTTGAGGAATTTTTTGCGAGTGTAAAAAATGAGTATGGTCTAGCTACCAAAACAGATACCATTGGCACATCAAACAGTGTCGACGCAACAACGACAGAGGGTACGATTAGTGAAACACACACACCCCTGATAGACGATATTCAAATCAATGAAAATAGAACAAACATTGAATCCATGCTTGCAGATGAGTCAGACTCAGAAGATAGCCAAGCGCCTCTAGAGACTAAATTTATAGACATAGAGCTTAGCCCTACTACAACATCTCCTAGAAATACAGACTACTCTAAAATTGCAAAACTTGTCGGTGTTTCGAGTGAAGAATACAAAGGCTTTCTTGATGATTTTATCACTGAGGCCAATAGACTCATACCTACCATTAAAAGTTCAAATGGTACAGATTCCGAACAAGCATTGGAAACTTTAAAAGAAGCCACTCAACTCTTGCACCTCCCACACCTCACAAGTAAAATAATTCAAATACAAGCATATGTAGATCAAGATACTAGATCATCATTGACTGATGAACTTGCTTCCATCTCCACTCTTACTCATATCAACCAGTACATCAATAACTTTGATAAAGCACAACCAGATACGCCATCGTCAGTAAACACACTCGATCCATTTCCATCCATTGAGGCTGTAAATCCTATTGTTTTTGATTATGACATGCATAAAGCAGTAACATCTCTCATGCTACCAGAAACAATGATAAAAGAATTTCTCAGTGACTTTGTAAAACAATCAAAATCAAATATTGACTTAATAAGAGATGCTTACAGCAAGCAAGATATAACCACGATAAAGAGCATAGCTCACATGTTAAAAGGGGCATCTTCAAATCTTCATATAGAGCCTATTACGCAAACGCTATCTCTACTTGAGTCCAATAATAGTATCAACAATGTTCCTCAAATTACAGAGCTTTTTGCTGGACAGGTGAGGCACTTGGATATCAAAGTCAAAAGCTAGATCATGAAAATCGTTGACAGGATCAAGCTCACATCATATCTGCCAGCTTCGATACTTTTTACACTATCGGGCTACCTTCTTTTTACCTCTTTTAGCTCAGCGGGTCAACTGCCCATATGGAGAGAGCTTCTCTCAAGGCACGGCACTCTTTTGATATCGCTGCTTATCATCACTTTATCTACTAGCATCTTTTTGCTTATCATCTCTTATAAGGCTGCCAAAGCAACTCGAGAAAATACTCAAGATTTAAAAAGAGTCATAGAAAAAGCAGACTTAACGCGTCAAAAATCACAAGTAAAGCTACCTGTCAATGTCATAGCCCTCAAGGACTCTGATGTGGATACTGACGAAGGGTTGTCCGACGCACTCATATATCTCGAAGCTCTCATACTTGCCATCGATAAAAATGGAGCCTCCAGCCAAGAGGCAAAGGATGCAAAAGCCCAATTCATGGCAAATATGTCCCATGAGATAAGAACCCCAATGAATGGCATCATGGGTTTTACCGAACTATTAAAAGAGACAGGGCTCAACAAAGAGCAAGAAGAGTTTATCTCCATTATAGAAAAGAGTTCTCAAAACTTACTTGGTATCATAAATAACGTACTTGACTATACAAAGACTCAAAATGAAGAGATTGAACTAGAGGAAAATGACTTCAACAAAGATGAGCTCTTCGCAAAAGTTATCCAGCACCACACTATAGATGCGAGAGAAAAAGATATTGCTTTAGAGTACTATTGTGATCCGTCACTACCCACCATGCTACGAGGTGACGCAAACAAAATATCCGATATCTTATCAAATATACTAAGTAACGCTGTAAAATTTACAAATCAGTCTGGAAAAATAAATGTATCAATAAAACAAAATGAAGATGGTCGGATAAACTTTGAAGTTAAGGACAATGGCATAGGGATGGATCAGCACTCCCTGGAGTCAATATTTAAACCATTCAATCAACTAGACAGCAGTTTGTCTAAAAAATATGCTGGCTCAGGTCTGGGACTAACAGTGGCTAAAAAATATATTGAACTAATGAATGGCAAGCTTACTGTAGAGAGCCAAGAAAATATCGGCAGTACATTTGCATATACCCTAAAGATAGATGAGTCTATCAATAAATCTGATAGCTTTAAAAATAAGTATCCTCAGCATCATGCATACATAATAACAAAAGATAACACAACGCTAAGCACTAAATATCTAACCAAATATCTAGAGTACACTGGCATCAAAACTGAGATATCCGATTTTAACACTATACTAAAGAGATTAAAAGAAGATGCTTTTCCTGAGTACATTTTAGTGGCCTACGATAACTGTTGCTCTGCCGAACAGATATCCAGCCTTATCAAAGATCATGAAAATCATCTGATTCTCATCTCTTCTGAGAGCAGTGAAAACTTAGCACACCAATTCAATGCAAGTCAAGAGTTTATACTTACCCAACCTATTTTACCTCATCTGTTATACTCAACCATCGAAAATATAACAACCAACCATAAAAATGATACGCAAAATACAGAGTTGGAAACTAAGCAAGTCGAGCACACCATCCAGCACAAATTTGATGCAAAAGCTCTGATAGTTGAAGATAATATCATCAACCAAAAACTTACAATCAATGTACTAGAAAAGTTTGGATTAGAGGCAGACGTAGCCAACAATGGTCTAGAGGGTCTAAATATGGCTAAAGAGAATAAGTACGATCTGATATTCATGGACATTCAAATGCCTGTAATGGATGGCGTAGAGTCAGCAAAAAAGATTCTCGAGCACGAACTGGCGACCAATACTGAGCATACCCCAATCATTGCCCTGACTGCAAATGCACTTAGAGGAGATAGGGAGAAGTTTATCTCACAAGGTTTTGACGAGTATATATCAAAACCCATGAGCATCTCTGAGCTCCTCTATATCGTCAACATGTTCATTGATACGGAAATATCAAACAGTGAGCACTCCGAGAACAATATATCTAAAATTAACCACACTCAGCCACAGATAAAAAAACAGGCCAACATCATTGTGGCCAAAGAGGGTGACCTTAGCTCAAAGATACTATCCAAAATTATCAACAGTATAGGTTTTGAAACCTCGACCTTCAAAAAGGGGTCAAAAATTAATAAATTTATAGACAAAGGTGCACAAAACATTATTTTTGCTGATGAGATTTTACTTGATAAATCCACACTCGATACACTTCAGCAAAATGAGACAATAATAATTTTGTCTGAAGAGCCTGAAAACAATATCATAAAAAAAGAGATGAAATATTACATACTTGACTCTATCTTGCACGAACAAGGAGTTAGACAGGTGCTAGAAAAAATAAAGGCTAAAAAGCATGTATAACATACTTGTAGTAGATGATGATGATATAAATAGAAAACTTATTACCTTTATGCTAAAAAAACACACAGATAAAGTGGCTAATATATATGAGGCAGAAAATGGAGCCCAAGCTCTAGAGCTCACACAAAGAGACAGCACAATAAACTTGATTCTGCTTGACATAGTGATGCCCATCTTGGACGGATTGGACTTTTTGACTATTTTCAGGAGTGATGAGAGAAATAAAGATACTCAAGTCATTGTGCTCTCAACAGATGACAGCAAAAAAACAAAGGCTTTGTCATTGGGAGCTAATGATTTTTTAACCAAACCAATCAAAGAAAAAGAACTTTTAGAAAAGTTTCAAACAGTTACACCAAAGCTTGACTAAGCACCTCTTCTATAGTAGATACACCAATAACATTCAGGCTACTCAAAACCTCTTTTGGAATCTCTTCCAAATCTGATTTGTAATTTTTCTCCGGGATTAGCACCCTCTTGACTCCGGCCTTATGAGCAGCTATCAACTTCTCCTTGAGTCCACCAATAGGCAATACTCGACCACTAAGTGTCAATTCACCTGTCATTGCGATACTATTATCTATTTTCTTTTCTGAGAATATTGATGCTATAGCAGTTGCCATTGCAATACCCGCACTTGGGCCATCTTTTGGTGTGGCGCCCTCTGGTACATGCAGATGCAAATCGTACCTCTTGTACACTTCACTACTATTAACTGTGATGCTACTCTCTTGCTCGGTTTTACTCTTAGGTATACTCTTTTGACTAATCGCTAAGTCTGATCTATCTATCAGTATCTTTACAACGCTATGAGCAATCCTGGCAGACTCTTTCATTACATCACCTAGGCTTCCGGTCAATTGCATTACACCCTTGCCTTTTATCTTACTGGCTTCTATTGTTAATAAATCACCACCTACAGATGTCCATGCCAATCCATTGACTATACCTACCTGTGGTGCATCTTGGATAGATGATATCTCAAAAACTTTTTTGCCGGCCATCTTTTTTAGCTCTTTGAGTCCAATATTGACTCCATCTATACTTGTATCTTCAAGTATAGCTCTTGCTGTTTTTCTCATCAGCATAGATATCTTTCTTCGTAAGTTTCTAACACCTGATTCTCTGGTATACTCATCTATCAGTCGTTTCAATGCCTTTTTTGTTATCCCAAATTCACTCTTTCTGAGATGATGATTTTTAATCTCCTGAGGGATTAGATACTCTCTTGCTATTTCATACTTCTCTTTTGGAGTATATGAACTCAAAGAAACAAACTCCATCCTGTCTCTTAATGCAGCTGGTATACGTCCTGCATCGTTAGCCGTAGCTATAAATATAGCACCACTCAAATCGATATGAAAATTCATATAGTGATCTCTATAATGGGAATTCTGCTCAGGATCCAAAATCTCCAACAAAGCAGCCCTAGGATCACCTCTTTGACTACTGCCGACCTTGTCTATCTCATCTAGTACAATCACTGGATTCATACTCTTAGCCTCTATAAGTCCCTGCACAAGTCGTCCAGGCATCGCTCCTACGTATGTCCTCCTATGTCCTCGCAGCTCGTTGACATCCTCGAGTCCACCCAATGCAAGCCTAACCAATGGTCTACCAGTAGCTTTCGCTATAGAATTGGCCAAAGATGTTTTTCCTACACCAGGAGGACCCACAAAACACAAAATAGTACCTTTTTGGTGAGCCATCTTTTTTCCACGCAAGCTAGCCAGCTCCCTAACAGAAAAGTACTCTATGATTCTCTCTTTTGGCTTCTCTAACGAGTAATGGTCTGCATCTAACTCTTTTTTAATTTTTTTAATACTGAGATTCTCTTTGATTCTCTTCCCAAAAGGCATCTCAAAAACCCACTCCAGATATGCATGAAGTATGTTCGCATCAGCACTCTCTGGATGCATTCTAGCAAGTTTATTAAGCTGCTTATCCACCTCCTTGTAGGCTCCTTCTTTTAAGTGTGGTTTGATTTTGGCCAGCTTCTCTCTAAACTCCTCTATCTCTTCGTTACGCTGATTATCAACTCCTAGTTCCTCTTGTATCTCTTTGAGCTGCTCTTTTAGGTAGTACTCTTTATTTGTCTTCTCGATCTTTCTGTTGACTTTTTTGTGTATCTCTGTCTGAACCTTAATCGATTCTATCTCAGATATTACCACATCTATGAGTCCTAGCAACCTGCTCTCTATTTGCTCATCAGAATAGAGTTTATAAGCGTCATCTTTTTCCAAAGTAAGCAGTGAAGATATCAAATCTGCAGTACGATACGGATCACTGTTTTCATCTATTGTCTTGACCAAATCTGATGGTATAGAGCTGTTCATTTGAGAGAGTTGCTTGATTTTCGAACGAAGCATATCGAGCAGTGCATCTGTTTTCGATCCATCATATGGCTCATTCTTCACTATCTCTATCACGGCTCTTAACGGATCAATTCCCACTTGAGATGCTATCTTTGCCCTTGCGAGCCCTTGAAACAATATCTTGACTCGTCCGTCTGGCATCTTGACTCTTCTCATGATCGATCCGACCACTCCCATATTGTAGAGAGTATCAAATTCCCTCTCTCCTTCGTGTCCCTGTTTTGTTGATGCTACAAATATCAACGATCCATCTTCTATTGCTTGATCTATCACTTTGATATCTTGCTTTGTTGTTAAAAATATGGGACTAATCATAAATGGGTAGAAAAACTGCTCATCCTCCGCTACGATGGGTAGTGTTGTTGGGAAATCAGCATAATTATCTAACTGCATTTTTATCCTTTGATTTAAGTCATATAAAATATCAAATATAGCTAAACCTGTCAAGTCCGTATCTATATTGATATTTACAAATTTGTGCTAAAATTCGCTCATGAAACTAAGCACACTTATTAAACTAACCACAATACTCTTGGTATCTACATTAGATGCTAAGCTAACCATCATATCCAGCATAGCACCACAGCAAGCATTTATCCAAGAGATAGCAGGTGACAATGCCGATGTCATACTCATGGTGCCCCAGGGCACTTCACCCCACACATATGAGCCAAAACCATCCCAGATGAAAGCCATATCCAACGCTGACGCATATTTCAAAATAGGAGTCGAGTTTGAGGATACTTGGATGGAGAAGTTCAAAACACAAAATCCATCTATGAAAATAGTAGATACAACAAAGGGAATCACCAAGCTCCAAATGGACAAACACCATCACCACCACAATGAAAGCAAAGAGGAAAACTCCACAAACAAGCCAGATCCACATGTATGGACATCGGCCAAAAATATCAAAATCATGGGAGACAATATTGCCGATGCTCTAGTTGTCCTAGACCCCAAGCATGCTTCGCAATATAGACAATCTCAACAAAAGTTCGCTCAAAAAGCAAACAAACTGCAAGTCTCCCTAGAGAAAGTCTTGACAAAAGATTACCATTTTATGGTATTTCACCCAGAGTGGGGATATTTAGCAGATGATTTTAACCTACATCAAATGCCAATAGAACTAGAAGGTAAGTCCATCAATCCAAAAGCAATGATTTCATTGATAAAAGAGGCAAAAGAACAAAATGTCACCGTCATATTTACCTCGCCTGCCTTTTCTGATCAAGCTGCTAAACAGATTGCACATGAGCTAAACATCACAGTCCAATCAGTCTCCACTCTCGAAAAAGATTGGTACAACAACATCTTAGATGTAGCCAACCTGATAGCAAAACAGAGATAACACCCATCAAGCATCTACTGTAGGTCGATTTCCCTGATGCCGACATCACTATGCATGAGCTACTATTATAATCTCTCTACCTCATGCTCTTCAGGACATCAGTAATACTCTCAACGAGATCAGAAAGATTATAGTCACTAGTTATTTTATAATTAGTGTCCGTATCAACATAGCTATCAAATCCTATCACACAGCTTTTGTCACCATATATATCTTCATCATCTTCTATATTAAGTTCCGTACACTCATATTCATCGTTCTCCTTGCCATATGCAGCACATGTAACACCCAAAGAGACTTCACGTGTAAGTACACCACGATATCCAGCATTTACCAGATTGCCTCTAAAACTCGACTCTTCGCATATCCCTCGGACGAGATGAGTCAAGATGACAATATAATTTTTATCCTCCATCGAATCAGTTGAACCATAACTAGGACGCTCTTTCAAGAAAACTACATCTCCGCTATCATTTCCTGCTACACACCCAAATGTTAAAGGGTTCTCCTTCTTGAGCGTACATGTAGTGCTCCCAGCAGGTTCAGTAGTCCTAAATCTTTGCCCATAATACTCTACTGGATATGTATCAGATGCCTCCATGCTTTCATTAACATAGCTATAGTCAGTTATAGTCTCATCTTTAAAATCAAACTGCGTATATCTATTATTATAACTTTTCACATAATATGTTTTGCCCACCAATAAGGATTCAGCAGTTGGCGTATTTGAATCTGCACTGCCTCCTCCACCACATGCACTCAACATAAATGACATAGTCACTATCACCGATAAACCAACAATTTTTTTCATCTTAACTCCTTTATATTTACACTAAAGATTACCATACTCATTATTAAAATATTCATAAATATCTCATATAATATAGACAAATCATATAATGCCCTAAAATTAAAATCAAAACTACACAAGCAAAGAAAAGCTATAAAATGTTGGTCGGTATCTCAACACTCACTCTAGCATGGCTACCTGTCCGTAATAGCTTGTAACGATAGTCACAATCAGGATCGTCGAGTATCTTCTGGTGTGCCACTTGGGCGTTGTTTGGCGCTTCGTAGCATCTAGCTTACTGATAGGCGGATATTAGACTGCCTAACATCTCCTCAGATGGGCGTGTTTTAGAGGGACTAAGTGACTTTCATTATTGTATGACCCTAGATTTTACTTAATCTTTCTGGTTCGAGCTAAACAACAATAATATCCCCATCGCTATTAGCACCAATCCTATTGGCCAGTGCAAAAAGGGTGAGTCGAAATCAACAAGACCACCTCTTCCTATGAACTTTTTAGTAATAATTACCTTTAAGCCTAACCCAACAAGCAGAGTAGACCAAAAATAGCTCATTACAGTATCTATTTTCATTTATACTTCTTTTTCTTTATTGTAGCCATAAAAATATCCTGCTAGTCACCAGCTGAATGAGCATATTTTATGAGCCATTATTATCGTCAGGTTTCTTTCTGAAAACTGAATAGAACATAACTATACTTAAAATTAAATTCATAATTCCAATTACATATGC
>CAYWGB010000015.1:0-11290 GCA_964457825.1 uncultured Campylobacterales bacterium
TGGTTATGCATCTTGTCGGTACTGCTCCCCGCACCTTCACTTCTGGCTCCTAAAAACTGGTCTGCTTCATTCAGTAAAAGTATTGGCTCTACTTTTGCCTTTTTACTTAACTCCTTGAAGTCATCAAAAATTTTTCGTACGTTTTTTTCACTCTCTCCAACATACATAGAGAGTATTTTTGAGCAGTCAAAGGATAAGATTGGTCTCTTGAGTGTCTTGGCCAAACTCATAGCCGTCATTGTTTTACCTGTGCCGGCTGCCCCATAAAATATAATTCTTGCATCTATTCCTTTGCGGCTATCCTTTATGCCCCATTCTTTTAATTTCTTGTACACGTTTTTATCCATCTGCTTAACAACCGTCTGCAAAACATCTCTAGTCTTAGGGTGCAATACAACATCATCTAGGGATGTCTTTGGCTTAAGATATTCAAATAAGTCTTGCTCCTTCACAAGCATATCGAGCTTCATTTTGGTAACTTTTTTCTTTTTTTTAGGATGTATAATTCTTTGCATAACACTCTCTTGCAAATAAAAGGATCGACTCACACCACCGAACATATTTAAAATCTCTTCGTAATCTATTATATCCTCTGCAATCAGCCGAGACCCCTCTTCTAAAAGAGCTCGATTTTTAATCTTTTCATATTCATCGAAACTTATTAGCTCAATTAATGTATTCATGTCCCTAAATTGACCCTCTCCCCCACTATACTCCTCTTTTAGCAGTGCCAAGAAAATTCTTTTTTCTCGTTCATCAAGCTCCTTCTCCTTAAAAAATTCCTCCACAACAATAGGGGCTTGCGTGACCTTTAGTCTCTTGTCAATTCTTGCCGTCAAAAGTGTCAATTTATTTTTCAATCTGCCGATACTCAATGAACTATCAGCGAGGCCCTGTTTAAAAGTAGCAATTTTGTACAAAAGTTCAACTACATCAAATTGATCCTGTAGATACTCCAAGTGATCGATGTATGGTTTTATCTCAGGCAACTGTACCTCGAGTGAACCCTCTTCTAGGAGCCTTAATAATGTAATACTTGGTGTTATAGAGGCATTCAAAAGTTCCAGCTTGGATGTCTCATGGGCCTTCACTTGTCCAAAACTAACTTGCGTAATCCAGCCTAGGTTAAGTAGCTTTTGAACCAGTCTGAGTTTTTTTAAATGGGTGTATGATTTTTGTGAAAAATTTTGTTGTAACATATCTAAAACTGATATCTCTTCGACTCCAGATATATAATTTTGACATACATATCTAATCAGTTCTGCTTCGCCTTTGTTGCATTTTAAATGTTTGTAAATCGAGCTTTCTCTGACGTCATCACTCTCAATAAATTCTATTAAATATTTCAACTACTTATCTCTTTTTTTCCACTCTTTTTCAAACTTCTTTCGTTTTGTAAACGAAAGCTTCTCTATAAATAGCCTGCCATCTAGATGATCCATCTCATGTTGCAATGCGATTGCCAAGAATTCATCATCCTCAATTAAATGTCTATTTCCATCCCTATCTTGATATTCAATAGTTACCATAGCATGTCGCTCAATGTCATCATAATAGCCAGGAACCGACAAGCATCCCTCTTGGAACTTTACCATCTCATCACTTTTGTATGTGATTACTGGATTAATAATCTCCAATGTATTCTCTTTTGGTTGTTGCTCAAGTTCTTCATCTTCAGTTTCTATCGGTACATTTATAATCAATACACGTTTAGGCACACCTATTTGTATCGCTGCAAGACCAACTCCGTTGCGTGAAATCATTGTTTCGTACATATCATCCAGCAAAGCATGGAGCTTTGCATCAAATTCTTCTACGCTATCAGATATCTTCTTGAGTCTTTTGTCGGGGTAGACTACTATTTCATAAACCAAACCGACTCCTCACTATGACAAACTTTTTGTCAAGACCTTGTCAATCAAACCATACTCTACTGCTTCTTTTGCCGACATAAAGTTATCTCTCTCTGTATCCTTCTCTATAGTCTTTGCTTTTTTTCCTGTTTGCTTGGCAAGTATGCTGTTTAATGTATCTTTTAGGCGCTGTATCTCTTGTGCTTGTATCTGTATATCTGTTGACTGACCCTGTGCTCCACCAGATGGCTGATGAATCATTATTCTAGCATTTGGCAAGGCAAATCTCTTGCCTTTTGTTCCACTAGCAAGTAAAAATGCACCCATTGAAGCTGCCTGCCCTATACATATAGTGACAATGTCTGGCTTAATATAATTCATGGTATCAAACATTGACAACCCTGATGTAATCACGCCACCAGGTGAGTTGATATAGAAGTAGATATCTTTATCTGGATCTTGTGCTTCCAAAAATAGCAGCTGTGCTACTACCGTAGATGCCACTGCATCATTGACTTCGCCGCTCAACATGATAATACGGTCTTTTAATAGTCTTGAATAAATATCGTAGCTTCGTTCTCCTCGCCCAGTTTGTTCTATAACATATGGTATATAGCTCATTAAAGTTGCCTTTTTATTAAATTTGGCTCAAAGGCAAACAAGCCTCTCAACCAAAGTTATTTAATTGCAGAAGTAGCTCTTGGCTACTTCTCTATCCCTAATATCTTTCCAAAAAGCTTATCCTCTATCATGCCCATTTTTATTGCTGGAAGTAGATTATTATTTTTGTAGTACTCCATCAACTCATCTGGTTTCTGACCTGACATTACTGCCTCGTAATAGATTGCTTGTGTCATCTCTTCATCACTTGCGGTAACGCCTTCTGCTTTTGCAAGAGCATCTACTATAAACGTAGCTTTGACTGACTCTGATGCTTCATCTCTAACATCATCTCTGAGCTTATCTAGTTTTTTAGGGTCTTGTTGAAGCTCTTTAATCTCATCTTCGCTCATTGCTGCTGCTTTACCATTAATCAGATTATCTATCTCTTGCTCTACTATATTTTGAGGCAGATCAAACTTATACTCCGAGACCAATGCCTCTAAAAGTTTAGGTTTCAATTCATCATTATAAACTTTTGAAATCTTTTCGCTCTCTATTTGATCCGTAATTCTCTCTTTGAGAGTTTCGATAGTGGCTTTCTCATCTGAAGTAATCTTTTTGGCTAGTTCGTCATCAATAACAGGCTCAGCTTTGACCTTGATATCATGAAGCTTCACTTCAAATTCACTATCTTTACCTTTAAGATTTTCTGCCTGATAATCTTCTGGGAACTTTATCTGGATTTTTTTACTCTCCTCTGGCTTCATACCTATCATGCCATCTTCAAAACCTGGTATAAACTGTCCTGAACCAATTTCAAGTTCAAAATTCTCAGCCTTGCCACCTTCAAACGGTTCACCATCCAAAAAGCCTTCAAAATCAAATATTGCCAAATCGCCTTTTTTCAAAGCTCTTTTCCTTTTGATGCTCTCGTATGGTGCCACCTGAGAAGCCAGCTCTTCGATACGCTTATCAAGCTCTTTTGTCTCTACTTTTGGCTTTTCAAACTTTGGTATTGATTTTTTATAGTCCTGCTCGGGTACAGTAGGTCTAAGCGAGACAACTATCTCTGCCTCAACTTGCTCTTCGCCTTTTTCATACTTTTTGAACATTGGATCGCCTATCATGCTGGATCTATCAGCACCCACTTCTTTAAAAGCTTTATCAAGTGCCTCCCTAATAGCCTCACCCTCTGCATCTTGTGTCAACTGCTCTCCATGAAGTTTCTTTACAATATGAGCTGGAACTTTTCCTTTTCGGAAACCATCTACCTTCATATTTTTGCCTGCTTCCTTGGCCATCTTGTCAATAGTCTCATTCAAATCACTCAATGCAAATGAAGCTAACACTTTGAAGTTAGCATCATCAATTTTTTCAACTTTTACTTTCACTGTCTTCCTTTGTTATTATTATCGCACAATTCATAATGCGAGTATGTTTATTATAATCTCGTGATTTTACCCAAAAAGTCATAAAGAGCTGTTAGTATACTTTTGTTACAATAGAATAAATTACAAATTCAGAGGTCAAAATGAGCAAAGAAAAAAAGCTAGAAGATGCCGTGACTACTATTTTGAAAGAGCTAGGGGAAGATCCAGCGAGAGAGGGTCTGCTGAAAACACCTAGTCGAGTAGCAAAGTCCCTGCAGTTTCTTACTGAAGGCTACAAACAAGACCCTAAAGAGATATTAAACCAGGCTCTATTTACAACAAGTAATGACGAGATGGTATTAGTAAGGGATATTGAGTTTTACTCTATGTGCGAGCACCACATGTTGCCAATCATTGGACGAGCACATGTAGCCTATATTCCTGATGGAAAAGTGGTAGGACTCTCCAAGATTCCTCGGATTGTCAATGTGTTTGCTAGGCGTTTACAGATTCAAGAACAATTAACAGAGCAAATAGCAGATGCAATCAGCCAAACAATTAAGCCAAAAGGTGTGGCTGTAGTTGTCCATGCTAGGCACATGTGTATGGAGATGAGAGGTGTTGAGAAAATCAACTCCACTACGGTTAGTTCAGCCTTGAGGGGGCTTTTTAAAAGCGACCAAAGAACAAGAAATGAGTTTTATAATCTCATCAATACGCCAACACCATCAAATTTCTAATCAATACGATGGTGCCCTTAAGCAAAAATATAATACTATTCTAACCCCATTAGATGATCGCGTAGCTCAGTTGGTAGAGCACTACCTTGACATGGTAGTGGTCGTTGGTTCAAGTCCAATCGTGATCACCATCTTCTACTAGAATTATAACCTTATAGTATCGGTCTCTGCGACAAATGTTTTATCAACCTGTCCACCATATCTGTATATTCCATCTGTATACTCCATATAGAGTTCATCACCGCTTCTAGCAATAATTTTGGTAGGCTTCTGCGATACCAAATCATTCTCAAGAGCCCTAATGTAGCACGCCATATTGCCAGTTCCGCAAGCTAGTGTTTCGTTCTCCACTCCTCTCTCAAAAGTTCTAACCCACATCCCACCATTAGCAACAGTGCAGATATTTACATTTGCATCATACTTGTCTCTAAGTCTTTTTGCTTGAAGCAAATCAAACTCATCCACGCTTTCCCTGATAGTTACCAGATGTGGCACGCCAGAATCTATCAGCCACCAGCTCTCACCATCTTCTTGAATATCTCTATCCAAAATTGTAGGTTCTGTCATATCACTCACAACGTAATTACCATTTATCTCTGCTCTTATCACACCCGCACCAGTGAGAAATTCTGCTTTGCCCCCCAAGGAGATGCCTTTTTCGATAGCATAATGAGCTACTGCTCTAGTCGCATTGCCACACATAGAAGCATAGCTCCCATCGCTATTATAAAAGTCCCATACAAAATCATATGTAGTATGTGGCAAAAGTACTACTAATCCATCCGCACCCACGCCTTTTTGGCGATGGCACAACATCTTGGCAAGCTCACTCCTGTCTGTAAGTTTACTCTCATGATAAATAACAAAATCATTGCCACTAGCATTATATTTTGTGACCTGCATCATCTCTCCTTTAGTATTTTATTAACACGCAAACAACTCTGCAAAAGCTCTTTTTTGCTTCCACTATTGTCTAGCAAATATGTAGCTCTATCTTTTTTTTCCTCTATACTTATCTGAGCACTTATTCTCTGTCGAGCCTCACTATATGATAACGAGTCTCTAGCCATAAGTCTCTGTATCTGTATCTTCTCTGGTGCATACACCACAATCACATCATCTATATCATATCTACCTGTTTCATAAAATAGCGGCACATCTACTAAATAAGTTAGCTTTTTGTCATCTAGTGCCAAGGCTATCTTTTCAATATCTTCTCGTATCAAAGGGTGAAGCAAGTTCTCCAATGCTTTACGCTTTTGGTTATCACCAAATACTAGTGCGCCAAGTTTTTTTCTATCTACTGCACCGCAATGTACATATGACTCTCCAAATAAATGCACAATTTTCTCACTTTGACTATCAAGTACTCTATGAGCAACCTCATCTGCGTCAATCACTTCATATCCAAGATCCCTGAATATATCGGCTGCACTACTTTTGCCTGTAGCTATACTGCCAGTTAAAGCTACAGCATAGCTATACAACACATCTATCTCTTCTGATAAATTTCTGAGGTTTTGAGATCCTCTTTGCTGACATGTTTATTGGAATGCTTCTTGGCTACTTTTTTATTTTTAATTTGTGATTCAGTTTTAGACACTGGTTTTTTTCTATTTTTTCTGTGCTCTGCTTTTTTCTTTGTTTTGCGGACATGGCTCTTGGTAACGTGAGCGTTCGAATAGCCTTGCAGTAACAATTTATCATACCCATACACATCTTTTCGAAAGTTCAAATTGCCATATGCATCCACAAATGCCGTCAAGTAGGTAATATCTATTGGAATTTTTTTTCTCAAATTCAATGTACTATTTCGAGTCGTCTTGAGCTGCTCCATAATCTGATCAACATCCAAATTTGGGTTATACATTGCAAATGCTTTAAGGAGCTCTCTAGGCTTTTGAATTCTCATGCACCCGTGACTATATGCCCTATAGTTATTAAAGAATAGTTTCTTTGATGGGGTATCGTGTATGTAGACAGAAAAATCATTAGGGAACATAAACTTAATTTTACCAAGTGCATTTTTGTTGCTTGGGACTTGCATAAATCTGTATGGTATATATTTTTTATTTTTATACTTAGCCCAATTAACATTTCCTGGATCCAATCTCTCGGAATCAGGATCCCATGTTTTGTGCATCACCTTTCCCTGTCTTTCATAATAATAAGGGTCTTTTATAAGATGTTTTAACATTTCATTTTTAACTATGCTAGCTGGAATTTTCCACCAAGGATTAACAACAATATACTGTACACTATTACCAAAAACTGGTGTCGGATTACTAGGCTTACCAACAACTACTCTAATTGTATCGACAAGATCATCTTTATCTAGAAAATTTAGCCTAAAAGATGGAATATTAAGCTCCATCCTGACATCTCTATTTTTACGACGAAGTCTTTTCATCTTATCTAAATTTAATCTAATTGACTGGATACGACTTGATAATGGTCTCTTGAGCATATTATAAGTTTTTTTATCCACTTTACCCGTTGCCTTGGCACCATTTCTCAATTGGAACCTTTTTATGCCTCTCACAAGACAATCATCGAGAACATTTGAGTCGATAGACTCATCACACCCATTCAAGTCACCAATTAAACTAAGATTATGTCTAATAGATGGTATAACAGATGAACTTTCACCTCTACGCACTTGTCCGCGATATGGTTTGAGCTTTTTCCACTGCCCACCATTTCTGATGTTTATATATTTTACCAAGTAATTTCTAAGCTGACTAAAGCCAAAACGAGTTTGATCTGTTCTATCAAGTTCTGTTTTTAAACTTTTACCAGATACAACTTTTCGCAAGATTGAAAAAGCAGAAAAACTAGGATCATAAACTGTCCATTGGGCATCAATATTTTTTTTCTCTTTAAGAGACGAGAGCTTATTGTGAAATTTTCTCCAGTTTATGCCACCAGTAATCCTATAGGCAGCATATGACTCATATAGTCTCGTCATCTCCATCTCTAACGAAATTATGGCTCCCATTTTCTCGGAGTTATTTCTTTTCAATGCTGATATTTGTCTCTTGCACTCTTTTAATAGTTTATAGGAATCCATTGAGCGTGAAAGCGTCTTATCGTTACCAACTATATCAATCAGCTCATCTCCTGATTTGCTAAGCCCTTTTTCTTCTATCCAGATAGGAACATAAAAGATTTTTTTATAGACACGTTTACTAAACTCATCGCCTTTACTCTTGATACTCTTTGAAAGATGTGTTGACGCTTTATCAACAAATGCAATGTGAGAATTACCATCCGCCCATCTATGATGACTTGTTGCCACAGATGCGCTTATATAAACGGATAGGAATAGTACAATATTAAATAGTTTTTTCATGATTCTTCGCTTTATTATAATAATTTTAGTATATCAAAAACACATCAACGAAACAAGCTTTTTTGATACCTATTTTGAGATAAATAGCATATAGACAAACAAAGTAAATAACACCACATGCAAAAAGCCCTCAAGCATGTTCGTTTCTCCATCGCTAAAATTAATAATACTTATTAGTATTGTAATACCAATCAATGCTCCTTGTATAGGAGTTAGTGCTAACTCTATATGCAAACCAGTTACAAGCCCAATAACAATTACTGCAGGTATTGTCAGAAGTACTGTAGCCAAAGATGCGCCTAGTGCAATATTGATAACAGTTTGCATACGGTTATCTGAAGCTGCTCTCATGGCTGTTATCAGTTCTGGTGCCGCCGATATGATTGCTACTCCTACAGCACCAACAGCAAGAGGCAATTGTGCATACTCAATTGTATTGCTCATGTACACTGCCAATATTTCTGACAAAAGCCCAATCATTACTATGGACAAGATCAGAAGAGTAACATGGTATCCTGCATTTATCTTCTCCTCATGCTTGCATACCTCGCAACTATCATCAGTAGAAACATACTCAAAAAAATATCTATGGTCTTTAAGCTGAATCCTTGTGAATACTACATAAAGTAATATAAATACCATCACAACGAAAACCATATAAGAGTGATAATGTTCGGCATCGATAAAATGTGGCATCACCATAGCGGTCCCTATGGCTACTAGTAGCATACCCATATAAGAATTTGATGAGTCCACGTTATAGGGCTGCTCTCCATGCTTAATACCGCCAACGATAGCTGCAAAACCCAGCAATCCATTGATGTCTAACATCATCGCTGAATATATCGTATCTCTAGCCAGTGTTGGGTTCTCTTCATGAAGCATCATAATAGAAATAATGACAATTTCAACAATGACAGCACTCATAGTCAAGATAAGTGTACCGTATGGCTCTCCATACTTTTCAGCCAAAGCTTCAGCATGATGAGCTACGCTCATCGAACTATATATGATTGTTGCAAAAAGAACTATAAAGCCAACTATATTTCCAGTTGTACTTGCTGCCACCTGATGTTCATAATAACCGAATATAGCCAACATACATATGGAGACAAACAGTGAGTACTCTTTTAAAAGATTATTCAACTATTCTGCCTTCTTTAGCAAGTCACTAAAATCAGCACCACCAAGATAGACAATATCTCCATTATGGCTCTCTACCCTTGGATCGAACTTTTTAAGTAATTTATTGAATCTCTTAAGCAGTGCTGCTTTTTTCTTCTTTTTCTTTATTCCATACTCTTTGTAAAAATTTTCGATATCCAACCAAACTTCTACCTGGTTATTGTCAGTGGAAGATTCTTCGATGATGGTACTCTTTGACTCTTTATGCTCGAGCTGTAAACTGTAAAGCATTTTCATTTCACCAAATGCCTCTTTTAAAAGTTCAACTTCGCCCCTTAGGGTTGATGTAATCATCTGATTTGTCTCTTTAAGATCTCTTACTGTCTCTTTTAATACAGTTATGGTTTCATCTTTTGCCTCTAACAGTTTGGCATGATCAATATTTTTCTGAGGCCCTTTAGCAGAAGCATTAGCACTTGAACTATTGACACTCTTGTCATCCAAGACAATATAAAGCTTTCCATCCACACTCTTAGAGGAGAGGATTCCTTTTTTAATCTTAGCGTAAACAGCTTGTCTGGAGATGCCAAGCTTGTTGGCATACTCTGCTGGCTTAATCATATTGCTCATTTTTTATTTCCTAGTGTTTAGTTTACAATTATGTAAATAATAACATAATGTTCATAAGAATCTAAATAAATTATGTTTTGGTGCCATCAAGCACAGGGACAAATAAGCAAGGCTCAATCGCTTCAGAAGTAATAGAGCTACCTCTCTTGTAATATCTGGTAATTATCTGCAGGCCGCTTTCGTTAATGGGAGCTATCAAAATACCGCCATCAGATAGCTGCTCAAAAAGCTCCTGAGGTACTTCATCGGTAGTCGCAGAGAATATTATTCTATCAAAAGGAGCATACTCTTTCCATCCCCTTTGTCCGTCATCATGTCTTGTAAATATGTTGCTGTATCCACACTTTTTAAATCTCTCTTTTGCCTCTCTAAGCAACAAATCTATACGCTCAATTGTAAATACTCTCCTGACAATTTTAGACAATATTGCTGCTTGGTATCCGCTACCACATCCAACCTCTAGCACACTATCTGCACCCTTAAGCTCCAAGAATTGTGTCATCTTAGCCACAGTTACCGGTGAAGATATCCATTGCTCTTCCCTCATAGGAAGTGCGTCAACATTGTATGACAAGTGCTTAAAACCTTCAGAAACAAACTCTTGTCTGTCAACTTCCAAAAAGGCTTTTTTAACACTTGGCTCCAAAGAAAACTCTTTGTCTATCTTCTCTGTCATTTTCTTTAACTGAATATCTTTGAGCATATGCCCTCTCTTTAAATTAATTATGAGATTCTATCCAAAGTAGCGTAAATTATAGGCACAACAGCTCTAAAAATTATACTGTATGTATACAGTGTTGTAATTGCTCCCACCTTTAATACGACCAAACATTGATGAGGACTCGAAAATAGATGAACGATGATGTACACCCATTCCTACCCATGTATTACTCAAACTCTCTCCAAATATATCTCCTAAATTTAAATCAGCAGTCAAACTTAAATAGTTCATTAGCCTACTAGGCTTGTATCCTTTTTCATTCATCTCGTATGACTCTATGTATGGTACATTATCGCTATATGATAGACCTTCTGCTACTCCTATTCTAAGTCTCCATTTGGTTGGAATCATATAATAACCTTTAACAGATACAATATACTCAGTGGAATCTCCTTGAACATTTGAGCTATAATGATGCGTAACCCCTGGCGCAAAATAGATATCTATAGGCAATCCAAATATATTATTTGACAACTTATGTCCATAAAACAAAGATGTCAACTGGTTGCCATTAACATCATGTTTACTCTTGCCTCCAAGCACATCTGCTAAGTCTGAAGGTGTTGCCCAGCCATACTCCAACTCAACATATTGTTTTGTTGACAAATCCATATGACTCAAATCTAAGCCATCACTCATTATCCCAAAACCAAAATAGACATTTCCTTCATAGTCACTCTTCAGAGAGCGACTATATTTGGCATGATAACCGATATACCTAGCCTCTGCTCCCCCCAATAGGTATAGATTGGATACAAGATGATATTTGCCATCTAGGCCAACGGTTACGTCTAATCCTGTGCCTACATTATCTGTGCCACCTCCATAATAAAACTTTCCAAACTTCGCATCACTCCATCTAATCTGTGCATAGGGTACATACTCAAATTTTCCAC
>CAYWGB010000016.1:0-11255 GCA_964457825.1 uncultured Campylobacterales bacterium
TGTTTGATCCTCAAGTTTCCATAAGTCACACTCATACCCAGCTATAGTATCTGTACCAATCTTTTTTGCCTTCATCTGCTTAATGGCATCTAGACTCTGATCAGACATATCGACACCCTTGGCAATGGCCATATCTATGCTCTTATCTCTAGTTTGGTAGGTTGTATTCTCTTCAAAATTTACAGTATAGACTGTACCATAGTCGAGTTTGGTTAAGCTATGTATGCTTCGCTTATCATAAAAGTCACCGGTCTGTATTTCGGTCAAATCTTCCTCTTTTAACTCTTTTGCACCCCAGTCATCAAATACAAGTCTAAATAGACCATCTGTTTTGGTGGTAAGTCCTGGTGCACTCCCTATGGTACTGACGTCATAGAGTATAAGGGCTGATTTGACTTGATATCTTTTGAATACATCAGCACTTATAAAGGTAGATAGACATAGTAGTGTAATAATGGAAAGTTTGCTCTTCATATTGCCCCTATCGCATAATGGATAATGTAATTTTGTAGTTAACATAAGTATATCCAAGAAATAATAAAAAAGAGTCTAAACATAAACACTATCTCATATTCAAATCAAAAAGGTATAATGCGTTTACGAGCAAGAGTTTGCACTTTTGCTATGCATATAAAAAGGTTATAGATGACATTTGATGAATTTGATTTTCATAAAGATTTACAAAAAGGTATCAGAGTGGCTGGTTTTAAGCAGCCAAGTCCGATACAAAAAGAGGCTATTCCGATTGTATTAAATCGTACTGACTTGGTAGCTCAGGCACACACGGGTACTGGTAAAACTGCCGCCTTTGGACTTCCAATCATGGATATGATAGCCAAGGGAGAAGTGGAGAGAGCACTTGTTATAACGCCAACTCGTGAGCTGGCAACACAAGTCAGCGATGAGCTCTATCATTTGGGCAGATTTGCTGGCATAAGAACCCTGACAGTTTATGGCGGAGTAGGGTATGGCAGGCAAATCGCACTGATACATAAAGGTGTACAGATAGTAGTCGCTACTCCAGGTAGATTGAGGGATCTGTATAAAAAAGGAAAGATAGATACTTTTAATCCAGAGGTAGTAGTGTTAGATGAGGCTGATGAGATGCTCGACATGGGCTTTTTAGACGACATAAAAGAGATATTTGAATATATACCACAAAATAGACAAACTCTTCTCTTTTCTGCAACTATGCCAGAACCTATCAAACAGCTAGCAGATTCCATACTCTACAACCCACAATTTATCTCTTCGATAGGTGACCAAGAGACCACAAACAATATTATCGAACAGCGATACCTAATCATTAGAGAAGAGCAAAGAGATGAGGCTTTGGCAAATCTGCTAGAGATTGAAGAGTTTAAAAAGTGTCTAATATTTTGTCGGATGAAGCGTGAAGTCGATAGACTGACAGAACATCTGCAAGCACTTGGCTTCATGGCAAAAGGACTTCATGGAGACATGGAGCAGATCGACAGAGAGGCCGTAGTAAAATCTTATCGAAGAGCTGAAACAAGAATACTCGTAGCAACAGATGTGGCAGCTAGAGGACTGGATGTTAAAGATGTCACGCATGTTTTTAACTATCATATACCACTTGATCCGCAAAGTTACGTTCATAGAATTGGTCGTACAGGCCGCGCAGGTAAATCTGGACAAGCTATCACACTAGTTTCTACTTCAGAGTTTAGAGAACTTGAGAGAATACAAAAAGAGGTCGGGGCGGAGATGAGACTAGAGACGATCAATGCCTGTAGTGTAGAATATGATGAAAATAGTATTGATAAGCTCTATATGGCACTCAAAAACACACCAGTTTCAGAAAATATAGATAATGTTTTAACAAGATTTTCATCAATGGATCAAACCGAGTTTATTAAAAAAGCGCTTTCGTATATGCTCGATATGACTAATAATAGTAATACTGGTCAGATTGGATACAATCAGTCTGATGTTGCAGTAATGATGAAGGATTTCGAGCAAGAACAAAAAGTAAGCCAAAGTAACAAAAAAAGAAAAAAGAGAAGATAAATTACTCTCTTTAAGCCAAGCCAAGCAATAAAATAGTTAGAATTTAATTATCAATAAATCGGAGGTAATATGCAAGAGACAAACAATATATTAGAAGCCTTTCGTTATATGATTTTAGGCATGGGTGTTGTATTTATGTTTTTGTCTATTATGATTGTAACCGTTAAGCTACAAGCTTCAATAATAAAAAAGTATTTTTCCAGTGAGGTTGATACACCCTCGAAGGACTCAGGCAACAATCAAGAACTCGATGATGAAAACGCGAGAGTAGCAGCAGTGATAGCCGCAATCTCAGACCATAGAAAAAATATATCTTAATTAAAGGAACTCAATGGCAAAAAAATATATAGATATTATGGATACAACTTTCAGAGATGGATTTCAATCCATTTTTGGAGGTAGAGTCTTGATGGAGGATTTTCTACCAGCAGTTGAAGCAGCGAAAAATGCTGGCATCAACCACTTTGAGTTTGGAGGAGGGGCTAGATTTCAGAGTCTCTTTTTCTATCTTAGGGAAAATGCATTTGATATGATGGATCAGTTTCGTGAAATCGTAGGCCCAGATGCCAATTTGCAGGTACTTTCTCGAGGTATAAATACCGTGATGCTAGATACGGCAAGTCGGGAAATGATAGATCTATTTGCCAAACTTTTTGCAAAACATGGCACTACAACAGTACGAAACTTTGATGCTCTTAATGATATCAGAAATCTAGAGTATAGTGCACAGTGCATCAAAAAGCATGGCATGAATCATGAAGTTGTAGTAACAATGATGGATCTGCCTCCTGGTTGCAGTGGCGCTCATGATGTAGATTTTTATGAAAAAACTCTTAGAAGTATTCTTGATAGCGGATTAGAGTTTGACAGTGTCTGCTTTAAGGATGCCAGCGGTACAGCAAATCCGCATAAAATATTTGAAACTATCAATATGGCCAGAAAACTACTGGGTGAAGAGATGCACTTAAGACTCCATACTCACGAGACGGCTGGCACAAGTGTTGCTGGATATCTTGCGGCTTTAGAGGGTGGTGTTAATGGAATAGACTTGGCAGCCGCTCCTGTAAGCGGCGGAACCAGTCAACCAGATATATTGACACTTTTGCACGCTACCAAAGGAACTGTATATAATCTTGGAGATTTAAAACTTGAAAAAATCTTAAAATATGAAGAGAGGCTAACAGAGTGTCTGCAAGAGTACTATATACCTAGAGAGGCAACAGAAGTTAACCCGATTATACCATTCTCACCTATGCCAGGTGGTGCATTAACAGCCAACACACAGATGATGAGAGATAATGGAAATTTTGATAAATTTGATGAAATTATTGACGCTATGAAAGAGGTTGTTGAGAGGGGCGGATACGGTACATCTGTGACACCAGTTAGCCAGTTTTATTGGCAACAAGCCTATGCAAATGTTATGTTTGGTCCATGGAAGCAGATAGCGCCAGGTTATGGTCGCATGGTACTTGGTAGATTTGGTCGAACACCATCTGAGCCAGATCCGGAAATAGTCGCTCTTGCGGCATCCAAGCTCGATCTTGAGCCGACAACAGAAAATCCACTCGATATAGCCGATAGAAATATGGAAAAAAGCATAAGTCACTGCGAAGAGATATTGAAAGATGAGAACCTAGAAGTGACTGATGAAAATATATTTATTGTTGCCTCATGTGATAAAAAAGGTGTAGCATTCCTTAAGGGTGACGGGCCACTCATGGTAAGAAAAGGTAAAAATAATCAAAATGGAGAAAAAATGGCAGGAAATTATACAGTAGTAGTAGACGGAAAAAAATATAGCGTACAAGTTGCAGATGGTGATGCAGATATACAAGTCTCTGAGGCACCATCCGTAAATGCAAGCGCACCTACAGCATCAACAGTAACAGCAACACCTGAGGTAGCTGCTGCAGGATCAACTGAGGTTCATTCTCAAACACCAGGAAATGTTTGGAAAATTCTTAAAAAAGCAGGTGATAGTGTCGCCGAAGGCGAGATCATCATGATACTAGAAGCAATGAAAATGGAGATAGATATTCCATCTCCAAAATCTGGAACAATAGCCTCTATAGATGTATCAGTCAATGATGTGGTGCAAGACGCCCAGCTCTTGGCGACTATTTCATAGGTGTTTTTCATGAAAAAACTTTTGTTATTTGTCTTGATTCCTTTGATGCTCTCTACTTGGGTCACGCAAGCATCATCAGCCGTAAACGCACAAGCGAGTGTGGCGCATGGTGAGCCAACCGAACATACACAAAAAGAGTATAAATCCAAATCTCTCTCTGAGTTGGCCGTAAGTTTTTGGAGAACTACAGGGATAAATGCATTGATAGACACTAGCGATCATGAATTTGCGCTAGACCCTGACGGCAGCAAGCATGAACTTACAGCTTTTGAATCATCACTTGGACGAATTGTAATGATTTTGATTGTTTTTGTTTTGTTCTATTTGGCTATAGCAAAGGGTTTTGAGCCATTACTACTATTACCGATCGCATTTGGTGGCTTACTTGCCAACATACCGATGGCACATATGACTGGGCCTCATGGTATGCTTGGAATTATATACAACATGGGTATTGCAAATGAATTTTTTCCTCTGATTATCTTTATGGGTGTTGGAGCAATGACAGATTTTGGTCCACTATTGGCTAATCCAAAAACTGCACTGCTAGGTGGTGCGGCACAGTTTGGAATATTTGGCTCACTAATCGGTGCAGTTATGCTAGGATTTGGTATGCAAGATGCATCTGCCATCTCAATCATAGGTGGAGCAGACGGCCCTACATCAATTTTTATCGCAAATAGATTGGCACCAGATATGCTGGGAGCTATCGCAGTAGCTGCCTACTCCTATATGGCACTGGTTCCAGTCATACAACCTCCAATAATGAGAGCACTCACAACAAAAGCCGAGCGTCAAATACAGATGGGTGTAATGAGAAAAGTAGATAGAAAAGAGAAGCTTATATTTCCTATCGTTGTGCTGGTTCTGTCAATATTAATACTGCCAGAATCGACTCCATTGATCGGTGCTTTTGCATTTGGTAACTTTGCAAAAGAGTCAGGTGTTATAGATAGACTTAGTAACACAATGCAGAACTCTTTGATTAATATAGTAACAATATTCCTTGGACTTGGCGTTGGATCAAAGCTGGCAGCCGATAAGTTCTTGGTACTCGATAGCTTGGGTATCATGGCAATAGGACTGGTAGCCTTTTCTGCTGGTACTGCTGCAGGTGTAATAATGGCAAAGATAATGAATAAGTTTTCAAAAGAGCCTATCAACCCTCTCATCGGTGCAGCAGGAGTCTCCGCTGTGCCGATGGCAGCAAGAGTTGTCAGTAAAGTTGGTAGCGAAGAGAAACCAGGAAACATACTGCTTATGCATGCTATGGGACCAAATGTCGCCGGAGTTATAGGCTCAGCCGTTGCAGCAGGTGTGCTGCTTTCAATATTTAATTAAATCTATAGGATAGACAATGAGTAATTCCACTCCAAAAGGGTTCGAAAAATTAGGCTTGGTTGATAATACTAACATATATCACAATACAGGATATGATGAGCTTCTTGCTCATGAAATAAACAACAATGAGTGTAAAGTATCTACCCTTGGCGCAACCATCTGTGATACAGGCATTTTTACTGGGAGAAGCCCAAAGGATAAATACTTTGTAGATCAGTCACCTTCAAATACCAATATCTCTTGGGGTGATGTCAATCAGCCAATAAGCCCTGAAATATTCGAAGAGCTACTGCAGCACACAAAAGACCATCTCAGTGGTAAAGATATATATGTAACAGATGTATTTTGTGGAGCTAGTCTAGCAAGTAGAAAAAAGATTAGGTTTATCTCAGAGTTGGCTTGGCAAGCACATTTTGTCAAAAATATGTTTATACGTCCTTCAGAGGAGGAACTTAAAGAGTTTGAACCTGATTTTGTGGTTTATAATGGATGCAAAACTTCTAATACTAAGTTTAAAGAGCATGGTATGAATTCAGATGTATATGTGCTGTTTAACGTGGAGCAAAACATCTCGATAATAGGCGGAACTTGGTATGGCGGAGAGATGAAAAAAGGTATCTTCTCGATGATGAATTACTGGTTGCCTTTGGAAGACAAACTATCCATGCACTGTTCTGCCAATGTTGGAGCGGATAACGATGTATGTCTCTTTTTTGGATTATCAGGTACAGGCAAAACCACACTCTCAACGGATCCAAATAGGGCACTTATAGGTGATGATGAGCATGGCTGGGATGAAACAGGCGTATTTAATTTTGAGGGCGGTTGTTATGCAAAGGTGATAAACCTCGATCCAAAGAGTGAACCAGAAATATTTGGTGCTATACGCAAAGATGCACTTTTGGAAAATGTAATCACAGACAATATTGGAAAAATAGATTTCGAAGATGATAGTAAAACTGAAAATACTAGAGTCTCTTATCCTATTGAGCATATTGACAATCATAAACGTGATTTGCAAGCCGGTCATCCTACTAATATTATATTTTTAACAGCTGATGCATTCGGTGTTCTGCCTCCAGTGAGTAAACTTACTAGAGAGCAGGCAATGTACTATTTCTTGAGTGGATATACTGCCAAAGTTGCCGGTACAGAAAGAGGTATCACTGAACCAGTTGCTACATTCTCTGCTTGTTTTGGTGAAGCATTTTTACCACTACACCCAACTGTATATGCGAATTTGCTCGGCAAGAAAATAGATGATCACAATGTTAATGTCTACCTTGTCAATACTGGATGGACAGGTGGCAAATATGGAACAGGTAAAAGAATGAGTATTAAGGATACGAGAGCATGCATTAATGGCATTCTCAACGGTTCTATAAATGATGCAGAATTTGATAAAATGCCGATATTTGATTTGGCAATACCGCGTAGTTTGGCCGGCATCAAGGATTATGATGTGCTTAATCCTAAGAAAACATGGGAAGATAAAGATGAATACGATAGGACAGTAAGAGAGCTGGCCAGTATGTTTATAGAAAATTTCAAAAGATATGACGATAGCGAATCTAGCTCAAAAATATCCTCGGCAGGACCAAAGCTCTAGGGCAAGATATATGGGGCGATTGAGATATAAAATTATCAACAATTTTAGAGAGCTTTTGGTTCCTCATAGTAAATCTCTAGAGTTCAGAGCCGAACTGTTGACACTGATGATTCTTTCAAATGAGCAGATAACTCAGTGTGAAGAGAATCTTATTAAGGATATTGCTACAGAAATATATGGTGAAAATAAAGGCCGATCTCAAGTGCTGTATGAAACAGTAGGTGAATTTCACTCAAAAATAGTCGCAAATAATGGACTTGAATATAATGATCTCATAACTAAAATTACAAATGATACGAAAAAGAATCCACGCTTTGCAAAAAAAATAGATCTAGGGCTTCTGGATAAATTTAAAGAATGTCTCAAGAGTGATGATGAGATAATATTTCACAATAGACTAATAGAGTATTTGACAAAACTCAGGCAAGAGCATGAATAGCTATAAGATTATCATATCGGGAAAAGTCCAGCAAGTATATTATCGTAAGTTTATCTCGCAGATGCTCATGAAAGAGGGCATACAGGGATATGTTCGTAATCTAAATAATGGTACAGTAGAAGTGATAGCCAGGATATATGACGATGAGTATGACAAGGTAATACAAATTATAAAACAAGGCTCACCGATGTCCGAAGTAGACTCTATAGAGTCGTCAGTGCTAGATGACGATGATATTGTATTTGATGGATTTGAAATAAGATAGACACATACCCTTAGATGCATTGATGCCAATAGTGGTAAAAATGACCTATCTCTACAGCTATCTTATATTATATTGAGCTCTTAATAAATTTTTCCATCTCCTCTATTATAACATCTGGAGTTCGCTCCGCATTGATTTTATGAAGTAGATTTTTTGCTATATAAAACTCTTGAATCTCCGACAATGGCTCTGTATATATCTTCATGCGATGCTCAAATACCTCTGCATTGTCATCACTTCTCTCCTCTCCAGGTTTTGCATCTGCAGCTCTTCCGAGAATACGCTCTCTGGCAACTTCAGGGCTAACAGCTACCTCTATAACAGATACCAATTTAATATTCTCTTCTGTTTTTGATAGCTCATCAAAAGCCATCATCTGCTCTACGCTTCTTGGATATCCATCAATCAAAACAGTTTCTACCGGCGCCTGTTTTATGGCAGAGAGTATTGTATTTACAATTATTTTTAATGGTACCAACTCACCCTTTGATATGTAGCCATCTATCTCTTTGCCCAGTTCGCTCCCGCTATCTACCTCTGCACGTAACATATCCCCGGTGGAGTAGTGTACAATTTGATCATGATTATTTTTCGCAATCTCACTTGCATCTGTAGTTTTTCCAGAGCCTGGAGCCCCGATAACAAAAAAAAGTTTCTTCATTTGTGTTCCTTGTTTGTGATTTTACCGATTAGGTCGCTGGCGTTTGTCTGATGCGCAAACTCAACTCTTTAAGCTGCTCATCTTCTACCGGACTAGGAGCACTTGTCAAGAGACATTGCGCTCTTTGCGTTTTTGGAAATGCTATAACCTCTCTGATGCTGCTAGCACCCGTCATAAGCATGATTAGTCTATCCAGCCCTAATGCAAAACCTCCATGTGGTGGTGCACCATATTTAAATGCCTCCAGCAAGAAACCAAATTTCTCTTGAGCTTCTTCTTCTGAGATTCCCATCAGTGTAAATATCTCTTTTTGTAGCTCCTCTTTGTGGATACGTATGGATCCACCACCCAATTCCGTTCCGTTTAATACAATATCGTATGCTACAGATTTCAAATCTTCTATATCATCATAAGATATGTTACCGTCTTTGTCTAACTGAGGCATAGTAAATGCGTGGTGCATTGCTTTTGTTTTGCCATCCTCGACTTCGAACATTGGAAAATCCATAACCCATAAAAATTCAAAAGTGTCTTTAGGGATAATATCCATAATTTCAGCCAAGTATATTCGGAAACGTCCCATATAATCGAGTACAAGCTTCTTGTCCCCCGCACCAAAGAATACTGCATCACCTACCTCCAATGCACATCTTTTGATAATCTCTTCTATGTCATCATCTGTAAAAAATTTAGTCAGAGGACCTTTGAGTCCATCCTCTTTCATCTGGAAGTAACCTAATCCCGAGGCTCCAAACTTTCTGACATAATCTTCAAAACCTTTCATCTGCCGCTTTGAGAATATTTCATCACCTTTTGGTACTTTTAGTGCCTTGATTCGATTCTTTTTCGCATCCTTCGCTATATTGGAGAATATTTCATTATCGCATCGTGCAAAGATATCTATCACATCAACCATACTTAAATCATAACGCATATCTGGTTTATCAGAGCCATACTTCTCCATCGCTTCTGTGTAGCTCATGCGAGAGAATTTTTTGGGGATAGCGAAGCCACATTTTGAGAACATATTATGAATTAAGTTTTCAGCTACCTCTATCACATCCTCTTGATTGCAAAATGACATCTCGACATCTATTTGGGTGAACTCTGGCTGCCTATCGGCTCGCAAGTCCTCATCTCTAAAGCATTTTGCAATCTGAAAGTATCTATCAAAGCCACCGACCATAAGCAGCTGCTTGAAGAGCTGAGGCGACTGAGGAAGTGCATAAAACTCACCATTGTGCACACGACTTGGCACCAAGTAGTCTCTAGCTCCTTCGGGAGTAGACTTTGTGATTATTGGAGTCTCGACTTCTAAAAATCCAAGCTCATCTAGAGTATTCCTAGCTGATATTGTTGCTTTGGATCTTAACTTAAATATGTCGTACGACTTTTGTGTGCGTAATTCGAGATATCGATGCTTGAGCTTTATCTCTTCGTTTACTTTTTCATCAGTTAACTCGAAAGGCATAGGTTTTGATCTGTTCTCTATGGTCAACTCATCAACCACTATCTCCACCTTTCCGCTCTTTAGTTTTGGATTTTCCAACCCTTCACCCCTGGCTCTGACTTTTCCTTTTACGATGAGTACATACTGGTCTCGTACATCCTCAGCTATAGTATGCACTTGCTTGTTCAAGGCTGGATCACATACGAGCTGCACGACTTCATCTTTATCTCTTAGGTCGATAAAAATCAATCCTCCGTGATCTCTGCGGCTGGAGACCCACCCAGCTACGCTAACCTCTTGTCCTATGTTGCTATCATTTATATCTGCACAGTAGTGTGTCCTCACTCTATATCCTCACATTTATTATTTGATTGGATTATACCCTAAAGTCACTTTATCGATGACTAGAAATAGTAAGGATTAGATGATACAATTATCAAAGCAAAGGATAATGATGGCATATGATTTACAAGAGAAGCTTGTCATTGCGATTAGCTCTCGCGCACTTTTTGATCTAGAGAAAGAAAACGAGATATACGAAACCGATGGATTGGTTGCATATTATAAGTATCAACTTGAAAATATCAATAGGCCTTTGTCTCGTGGTTCAGCATTTAGGTTTGTAAAAAATCTACTCTCTATTAATAAGCAGTTTGATAATAAACTGATAGAAGTTATTATTCTCTCACGCAATAATGCAGCTACAGGACTGAGAATAGGGAACTCAATCGAGCAATACAATCTTCCTATAGAGAGAACAGGGTTCACTGCTGGAACACCGGTCTCTAGATATTTGAAAGCATTCAAGGTTGACCTGTTTTTATCTGCACATGAAGAGGATGTTCACGAGGCAATCAAATCCGGTATTGCTGCAGCAACTATTTTACCACATACGCCACATTCAAGCAAACAAGAAGATATTGTCAAAATCGCCTTTGATGGCGATGCAGTAATTTTTGGTGACGAGAGCGAACGGATCTATAAAGAGCAGGGCATAGAGGCATTTTTATCGCACGAGAGGAAAAATGCAAATAATCCATTATCCAAGGGTCCATTTTTTAAATTTTTAAAAATAATATCAGAAATTCAAGATAGGTTTCCAGTCGAACAATCTCCTATCAGAACAGCACTAATCACAGCACGTAATTTTTCCACTCATCAAAGAGTGTTGGTTACACTGGAGAGCTGGGGTGTCCATGTAGATGAGGCATTTTTTCAAGGCGGGGTAAGCAAGGAAGAGGTAGTAAATGCCTTCGGGGCAGATATATTTTTTGATGACCAGGAGACACACCTCAAGGAGACATCAAAAGTTACTCCTAGCGGGAAAG
>CAYWGB010000017.1:0-11072 GCA_964457825.1 uncultured Campylobacterales bacterium
ATTATGCTATATACTTCAATAAGAAATACAAAAGAGCAGGGCATCTATGGCAAGGGTGATTTAAGTCACGGTTTGTCACGGATGATGCATATCTCCATATACCCATACCATAGATGAAACAAAACCATACTCAAAGCTTACGAGAAAGGCTATTCTCAACATATTATTACTGAAGTATTGGGAGTATTTTAGCCCGCTGCGAGTGGGGTGATTTGTTATTATTTGACTTCTAAAAATCTATAAATTTTTAATAAAATAAGGTTCATGTGACTCACCCATTGTATCGCTGAATAAAGCTGGAAAAAGTTTGTAAACATACGCCATATTGTGATACAATAACCCTATGAAACATTTAATATCACTCATTGACTCAAGTATAAACAATATACTACCCCAAGCCAGTACTTTTTTACCCATTACAGCTGGGCAGGTCATTGTATCTCTGATTTTGATATGGATGATATTTTTATTTAGATATCTTGTTGGTTATCTAATGAAGCAGTTTAAAAAAAACTTTTTATATCGACATAGGCAGAAACCAGTATATAGAATGCTTTTTTATAGGCTAGAAAAAGTCATAGAACCACTGAGATATCTAATCTCCTTTATTTTACTCCAAAAAGCAGCGAATCTATTTTTTGCAAAAAATAATACGGCTGATTTTGTCTTTTTTCTACTCTTTCTTTTTGTCTCTCTTTGGTGGGTTTACGAGATAGTCAAATTTTTTCTCTATGGGTATCTGTCCCTGAGAATGGACAAGCAAAAAAGAGTGCGTCGAGAGCTATTTAATCTTCTTTTGAATACTGTTAAGATTATCCTATTAATAATGAGCCTAATTATTATACTCTCCAGAGTAGGTATAGATGTCTCGGGACTAGTTACATCTCTTGGGGTTGGCGGCATACTGCTTGGGCTTAGCGCCAAAGAGACACTGACCAACTTTTTTGACTCTATCAGACTAGTAGCAGAAAACGCGTTTAACCTAGGAGATTGGATTGTGACAGATGATATAGAGGGATTAGTGACGGAGATTGGTCTCTCTGCTACAAAAATCAGAACATTTGACAATGCACTAGTTACGATACCAAACTCCAGATTAGCAAATGGCTACATCAAAAATTGGTCTAAACGAATAATCGGTAGACGCATCAAATTTAATCTCAAAATAAAGCAGACATACAATACAAAAGAGCTCCACAGAGTCATAGATGAAATAAAAGCCATGCTAGAGTCAAATAAAGATATCATGACATCTGAAAAACTAGGGCACTATATAAGAGCTAAGCAGACATACAAATATAGCCTGTTTGATACACAAGACACATTGGGGGTCAGAAGTACGCTACTAGTCTATTTTAATCAGATCGATGAGTACTCGCTGAATATCATGATATACACATTTTCAGTATCTGTGGTCTGGGAAGAGTGGCTTCAGGTCAAGCAAAAAGTCTTAACAGATGTGATAGATATCATTGCGAGTTCATCTTTGGAGTTGGCCGTACCCGTAGAGAGGGTTTTGATAGATAACGAGAGCTAGCTTTGTCAATCATTTATCAAAATGTTGATAATCCTTTATGCTATGCCAGTCTCCACCCCATCTCCATCCTCTAGACTTAAATTCATGGACGATTAAATCATTTTTTAGTATTACGGCATTGTTTAAATGTGCTCTCTTTCTGAAAGCAAGAGAATTTGTGTGTGCAATATGACCAGAGCGAGAGACATAAGGATTTTCTATGGGATTTATATCTATAGCTTTGCCATAGGAGTGCCTAGACCATTTTTTGCTTCCTGTTGCACGCCTACAGTTGAAGGCAGATGTGTTATCGGCTTCTATTGATTGGAAATCATCGGCACCATAGTCACTGACTAGTCTCATGCTCTTGATAGGGTATCTGTGCTTATATAGTTTTGCAAATATAGTCACTATCTCTTTTGCCACACTCTTATGTACTATGAGCTCACCGGTTTTTCTGTTGCCGTTGAAGTCTCTATAGTCAAGTTGTATGTATCTTAAATCATTTAATCCGACAGGACAGCCAGCTTTGTATGAGCCACCATGAATCATCCTATCTTTTATATTTAAATCTATTTTACTGATTTTGTAGTTATACTTCGCAAAGATACTCATAGTGCATATGAGCGTAAAAAAGAGTGTTTTTCTCATTATTTATTCTCACTATTGCTGCTATTTGTATCCTGCTGATATCCATCTTTTTGGAGAGTTGTATTTATGTTATCTAGCGGCTTAAAGGATAGATTGGAAATCTGACTTAGCTCCCATGTATTGTTAAACCATATGTATTCTAGTCGAATACTCCCACCCATTTTTAGATGACTCCATCTTCCCTCTGTTTTGATATGAGCCTCAACAAATTTTCCGTCAATATTTTTTGGATTATTCTGTGTGTCAGAGATCTCAACATCGATAGGCTCATCGGTGCCGAATCTCCAACCAGTAGTTCCGATAGAGATGCTCCTGCCTATCAAATCTTTTGCTACCTGCTCCTCTGTCACCTTTGGATGTGTATCACTGCTGCATCCAGCTAAAGGCCACAAAAGAATCAAAAGCACAGTTGTATTAAATATTTTCCTCATAAAGCCCCCGTTAACCTGCATTGGTTTATTTTTATACTATCATAAATATGCTAAATAATCTATGTGACTGCTTGACAATATCGTGTGCAATATATTATAATGCCGCACAATCGAACAGGAGATACTTATGGAAAGCAAGCAAAACATAGACAACACGACACAAGAGGAGCTGGACCAAGCTCAACCATCGACAGACGAGACAGAAACAGAGACGCAGACAACAGATCTGCAAGCTCAACTCGATGAAGCTATGGCTGATGTGCAAAAATACAAAGATGAGTATGTCAGAACACACGCAGATTTTGAAAACAGTAAAAAGCGTCTAGAGAAAGAGAAAGCAACAGCAGTGGCATTTGCCAATGAAGGCTTTGCAGGTGATATGTTGAGTGTGCTTGACTCGCTAGAAAAAGCACTGGAGTCCGCTAGTGAACTAGATGCAGATTCTGAAGGTATGAAAAATTTCATTGAAGGAATAGAGCTTACATACGATCAGGTCCTGAAGGCACTATCGAGAAATGGAGTTGAGCAGATAGATACTAAAGGCGAGTTTGATCCAAACCTACACCAAGTCTTAATGCAAGTAGATAGTGACGAGCATAAGACAGGCGAGATAGTGACTGTGATGCAAAAAGGGTACACCATAAAAGATAGGGTGCTTAGACCCGCTATGGTTAGCACAGCTAAATAATCACTAAATAATCTCCCAATGCAACTTGGGTTGCATTGAAAACTTCATAATTATCGTATCATTCCCCAAATCAATCAACAGGAGTAACTATGAGCAAACCAATAGGTATAGATTTAGGAACAACAAACTCGGCAGTATCAATATATGAGAATGGTGAAGCAAAAATCATTGCTAACAAAGAAGGAAAAAATACAACACCTTCAGTAGTAGCATTCACAGATAAGGGCGAAGTACTAATAGGCGAACCAGCAAAAAGACAGATGGTAACAAATCCAGAAAAAACTGTCTACTCAATCAAGAGAATCATGGGGCTTATGTGTAGTGAGGACAAAGCCAATGAGGCAAAAGAGAGACTACCTTACCATGTTGTGGAAAAAAATGGTGCTTGTGCTATCGAAGTGGATGGAAAAACATATACACCTCAGGAGATATCTGCAAAGATTTTATCAAAACTAAAAGAGGATGCCGAAGCATACTTGGGCAGTACTGTTACAGATGCAGTTATTACGGTACCAGCATATTTCAATGATTCTCAAAGAAAAGCAACACAAGAGGCCGGTACAATCGCAGGACTTAATGTGCTACGTATCATAAATGAGCCTACTGCTGCAGCATTGGCTTATGGTCTAGAGAAATCTGACAGCGAAAATATAGCTGTTTACGACCTTGGTGGTGGTACATTTGATGTGACGATACTAGAGACTGGTGATGGTGTAGTAGAGGTGTTGTCTACTGGTGGTGATGCATTTTTGGGTGGAGATGACTTTGACAACAGAGTTGTAGATTTTCTAGCAGATGATTTCAAGGCAAGCAGCGGGATAGATATAAAAGCAGACATGATGGCATTGCAGCGTCTCAAAGAGGCGGCAGAAAATGCCAAAAAAGAGCTCTCAGCAGCAACAGAAACTGAGATAAATCTACCATTTATCACAGCAGATGCAAGTGGTCCAAAGCACTTGGTTATCAAGCTTACCAGATCTAAATTTGAATCTCTTATAGAGGATCTAGTTGAAAAAACTATCACTAAAGTAGCCGAAGTATTGAAAGATTCCGGACTAGACAAAAGTGATATAAAAGAGGTCATCATGGTTGGTGGATCTACAAGGGTTCCGTTGGCGCAGGAGAAGCTCAAAGAGTTCTTTGGTAAAGAGCTTAACAACTCAGTGAATCCAGACGAAGTTGTTGCAGATGGTGCAGCGATCCAAGGTGGAGTATTAGTTGGTGATGTAAAAGATATACTATTGCTAGATGTAACTCCATTGAGCTTGGGTATCGAGACTCTAGGTGGCGTAACAACTAAGATTATCGAAAAGGGCACAACAATACCAGCTAAAAAGTCACAGGTCTTTTCAACAGCAGAAGATAACCAGCCAGCTGTTAGCATCAGCGTTACGCAAGGTGAAAGAGAGTTTGCCAAAGATAATAAGTCACTCGGAATGTTTGAGCTAAAGGATATACCAGCTGCCCCTAGAGGTGTACCTCAGATAGAAGTTACATTTGATATAGATGCGAATGGTATTCTTACAGTTAGCGCACAGGACAAAGCAACAGGCAAGTCACAAGAGATTAAAATCACTGGTTCATCAGGATTGAGTGATGAAGAGATAGAAAAAATGGTTCAGGATGCAGAAGCGAATAAGGCAGCCGATGAGGAGCGCAAAGCATTGGTAGAGGTCAGAAACCAAGGTGACGCCTTGGTACATCAAACCAAAAAAATGATGGATGAGACAGAAGGGCTAGAGGAGTCAGTCAAGCAAGAGGTGCAAGGAGCCATAGATGAGCTTGAGACTACACTTAAAAATGACTCAGCGACCAAAGATGAGATCCAGTCAAAAATCGATGCTGTTTCAGCCGTAGCACAAAAGTTAGCTCAAGCTGCCCAATCAAACGAGCAAAAAGCACCGCAAGATAAACCAAATGATGACGATGTCATAGATGCAGAGGTAGAGTAATCTCCTCTCCATCAAAAGTGCATTAAAACTACTAATCTATTTAAATCTATATCCCATATCTTCTAATTTTTCTCTAAGTTTGACCCCTAAATCACCCTGTATTTCTAAACTATCATCTTTTATGGTACCACCAGCACCTAGGGATTTTTTGAGACTTTTCAGCAGAGCCTGAAAATCACTTCTGGGAAGGTGAAAACTCTTTGCAGTTGTGACGATTTTACCACGACGTTTTTCTTTGGCGAGGCTCAATAGGTGTTTACTGGGTGGTTTAATCTGCTCATCATCTCTTTTTGTGGCTTTATTTTTATTGTCGCTACTCCAGCTATCATCAATCTTGGCACCCATCTCAAATATATTTCGTTTCATTGAACCCTCCTGTAAATATACGCTATAATACAGCAATTTTTATCAAGGAAAGATATGGCACAAGGAGAAAAAAGAGCTGAAATCAAAAGTGGCATGAGCGTTGGAGTAGTTCTAAAAGAGGATCAGTCCACAGGATATATTACCTATGGAGTGGTGCAAAAAATACTAACCAATTCACCATCACATCCACACGGCATAAAAGTCCGTCTCACATCTGGTGAGGTGGGCAGAGTCAAGGAGTATGTTCGATAATGACACTGTTTGTAGATGGTGATGCCTTTCCAAATCTCCTCAAGCCCATACTGTTGCGAGCAATTGAGCGTCTGAAAATACCCACCAAAGTTGTCGCCAACAAAAAGATCAATATTGGGTTTTGCCAATACGTGTGTTATCTTGTGGTAGACCAAGGTGCAGATCAAGCAGACCACCTTATAGTGGACCTGTGTAAAGAGGGTGATTTGGTAATAACAGCAGATATCCCTCTAGCAGATCGTGTCATATCCAAGAGTGCCCATGCCATAGACCACAGAGGCGAGCTCTATACGCCAGAGAATATCAAACAGTACCTAGCTATGAGAAACTTGATGGAGAGTATCAGAGAGAGTGGAGAGCAGACCAAAGGCCCCAAGCCATTTACTGCCAAGGATGCCCATGCATTTGCAAATCAGTTAAATTCATTTTTAGCTCAACACTAGTAATCCTCTACTTTACTTGAGCTATTATCACTCCAAATTTGCTGTATCTAGCACCTAGATTATCAGGTGGTAGATATATCTGTGATATAGCTCCATCAAGGTAGAGTGCACTCTTGCACCCATTTTTTTGGAAGAAATTTGCAAAATCATAGAAATTTATCAAACTTTTACTGATTGCAAACAGTACTTTGCCGTCAGGTAATATGCCAACACCATTGCGGATATGAGTATATACTGAACCCTTTTTGAGTTTGGCATTTATATTGCCATCGATTACTAACATTGGTCCAGACTGAGTGGCGTATTGGACATATGGCTTATTGTGAAAGTCCTTACTGGCCTTAATGTAGGCATTTTTATCTGCTGTGATAAAAAAGATGCCATTTGGTTGTATGTAAAAATTCCCATAAGCCTTTTGCACGCGGTTAATCTTTTTAATTGTTTTATGATCCTGGACATATAGACCTAGCGGAGTAGAGTCTTCCATATACATGCCACCATTCATGGCAAACTGCAGGGTCTTGTTTTGTTCACTTAGATACTTTTTTAGATTTACAAAGTTCTTAAAGATGGTTCCGTTGTCATCCCTGTGATAGAGTCTCAACTCATCATGATGTGGGTCTACCACATGTGAGATTATGCGTGCATCTTCATAAGATTTGGCTGATATGCTTACACATAGTAGTACTATGGATAGCACAAGCACTCTGCTGCTATTGAGCATAGATTTCCTTATGTATCAGCTTTGTACATTTATTCTGCACAACCTTCATACCTGCATCTTTTGCTTTTTGTGCGGCTTGATTGTTGACGAGCCCTAGCTGTCCCCAAAAGACCTTGACGTCACCTCTGGCTATTGCTGCATCTGCAATGGCATCAAAGGCTGCCGGTTTTCTGAAGATATCCACCATATCTACAGTAAACGGCACATCAGCTAGTGAGGTGAAGACTTTCTCTCCCAGTATCTCATCGCCCTTTGGGTATATGGGTACTATCTTGTATCCAGCATTTTGTAGATACTTTGCTACCATATTACTCGCCTTACTCTCATCTGGTGAGAGACCCATGATGGCGATTGTTTTCACCTCTTTAAATATCTCTCTCATCTCATCAATGTTACTGTTGATACTCGCAATTTCACACTCCATCTTGTTCCTTTGTATATTTTGATATAATCACATATATAATATTATCTAGGAATTATTAATGTTAGATTTTGACAGCATAAACAAAGCAAGCAAAAGGCTCGATGATATAGTGGTACAAACTCCATTTTCATACGCTCCAATACTAAGTGAATTGACTGGATATGAGATATATCTAAAAAAAGAAAACCTCCAGATAACTGGCTCATTCAAGATACGAGGGGCATTTAACAAGATAGCAACACTTATGGAGGCCGGTGCAAAAAAGGGTGTAGTGGCAGCCAGTGCAGGTAATCATGCGCAGGGTGTCGCATTCTCTGCCAAGCACTTTGGCATACAGGCTACAATCGTGATGCCAGAGCAGACACCGCTGACCAAAGTCATGGGTGTCAAAGAACTAGGTGCTGATGTGGTACTACATGGCAGCAACTATGACGAGGCGTATGAGTATGCAGTGGAGTTTGGCAAGGAGCATGATCGTAATTTTGTGCACCCATTTGCAGACGATGCTGTAATGGCAGGGCAGGGAACAGTAGCTCTCGAGATGCTAAATGTGATACCAGATCTGGATGCAATTGTGGTTCCAGTTGGTGGAGGTGGATTGATATCAGGCATAGCAAGAGCTTCAAAGTCTATCAGTAGTGACTGCAAAATCATAGCCGTATCCGCAGAGGGTGCACCTGCTATGAAACACTCTTTTGATGCCAAAAAACCAATCGATACTACTTCAGTCAGAACCATTGCCGATGGCATTGCCGTTCGAGATACCTCTAGCGTAACCCTAGGGCATATTTTAAACAATACCGATAGTTTTTACGCAGTCTGCGAAGATGAGATATCAGCTGCTATTTTGTTTTTGCTAGAAAAGCAGAAGGTTTTGGTCGAGGGGGCAGGGGCAGTAGGAGTAGCTGCACTCTTGCATAGCAAGATTGACTTACCAAAGGGATCAAAGGTGGGCGTGGTATTGAGTGGAGGTAACATTGATGTGACAATGTTGGCCCTCATCATAGAAAAGGGATTAACCAAGTCTGCTCGAAAGATGAAACTCATCGTCACGCTAGCAGACAGACCAGGCTCCTTGCAGTCCTTTACGCAGATACTCATCAAGGCAGGAGCAAATATTGTCCAGATAGGGTACGATAGGACGTCAACGGATTTAGAATTTGGTGATGCCAATGTATCAGTAGCACTGGAGACAAAAGGCGTAGATGACCAAGAGCAGATACGTGCTACATTGAAAAGTGCTGGCTTCTCATTTTATGAGGAGCATTAGGATTTGAGTAGCACAGGGAGAGCTGAGCGTATCGCTCCAAAAGCCATACTGGATATGCTGCCCCTATCGCTCGCTACTGTGCCATGGGGAATACTGTGTGGTACGCTCTGCATGGAGGCGGGCATGACGCCATTCCAAGCTCAAGCTATGAGCCTATTTGTCTTTGCTGGTGCCGCACAGCTCTCTGCTGTTATCATGATGGGTGCAGGAGTAAGTGCAAGCTCTATCATAGGTTCGACTTTTGTTATTAGTTCTAGACATATACTATACTCGTTTGATTTGAGATCACGGATTTATGATTTGCCACTGAGGTGGAGGTTGCCGCTGGCATTTTTGCTCACAGATGAGATGTATGTTGTAACAAAACAATACATGAAAACCAATCCTTTCTCTCCTCTATATTCTCTTGTTGCCGGAGTCACAATGTATTCTATCTGGAATATCTCCACGTTTACAGGTATCATCCTAGGCGATAAACTTGATAATCTCAACTCACTAGGACTCGATTTTGCTATAGTCGCAACTTTTATCGCAATGACAGCAAGAGAGACACGCTACTATCCTATGCTAGTCACCACACTTGTTAGTGCAGTTACTGCTCTCTTGCTACACAGTATCTTGCCACAATGGTATATCATCATAGCATCAGTCCTTGGTATGCTTGCAGGCTATATGAGCTCTAACAAAAAGGAGCTCGTGTGAATATATGGTATCTGATAGTTGCGTTATCGCTCGTGACTTTTATTAATAGATATATTTTCTTCTCACGTACGATTAAATTTACTCCAAACAAAAAGCTGTCGCATCTGTTTGGATTTTCAGCTCAAGCGGTCATGACATCACTATGGGTGCCAATAGTTTTTCGTTATGATGCTCAAGATGGGTTTAGCATAATAGACTACAGCTATCTATTCCCTGCAATCATTGTATTTATACTATCAATGACCAAGCTAAATATGTTAGTAACGATAGTTATCGGTATGATGAGCTTTTATCTGTTCAGGAGTTTAGCTTAATAGCTTGGGTTCCTCACTGCCTTGGTTTTTGAGTACTCGAACGAGCTCCTTTTTGACCTGCTTGTCGGTGTTGCCGTCTGCAATGATCTCTAGAGTCTTATTTATTCTCTCGTGGTGTTGCTTGCTTGCTTGCATATACTCTTTGTGGCGTAGTTCATTTTCATGAATCTTGGCTTTAAGTTTCTGATTTCTATTGTGTATTAGGATATAGATTAACAACACAAAAGTTATCAGCCCTGATACAGCGATGAGGTACTGCAAGTAGAGTTTGTTCTTGCCTCTGGAGATGATGGCGTCATGTCTTGCTTTTTGTTCTTGGAGTGCGGCTTTGCTTTTTTGTTCTTTGGCAGCAAGCTCTAGTTTTGCTTGGCTCTCGATTCGTATCTTTTCTAGCTCCAACTCTTTTGCTCGAGTCTCTTTTTTTGCAACTATTGAGGCGAGTTGTTGGTCGTGGCTGTTCTTGAGTTCTTGCATTTTTAGCTGAGACTGTGCTATATTTAGCTTGATATCTTTTTTTGTTTTGGCACTTTTGTGTGGATATCCTGTGCTTTTCTTGTAGGGGTTGGTATATGTTTTATCTCCATCATTGCAACCAGATAGAAACAGAGCTACTAAAACCAGCAAAATTCTAAAATATACCATAGAGACTCCTTGTGTCTGAAAATTGTATCCAAAGAAGTTTAATACTTTCTCTTGCATCACGAGGACTTTACAAAGCACAACATTTAATCTATACCTGTACAATAAATTGAACATACAGGAGTGACACATGATAGTAGTAAATTACACAGAGGCTAGAAATAATTTTAAGTCCATTCTAGATACCGTAGTAAATGATGCTGATTATACCATTATTAACAGGAGAGATGCACAAGATGCTGTAGTCATGTCACTAGATTACTTCAATGCCATTCAGGAGACCCTGTATCTGCTAAAATAACCTGCCAATGTCGCCCATCTAGAAAAGTCTACCGCCCAATACCGAGCAGGAAATACTCAGAGTCACGAGCTCATAGATTAGTAAACGCCTATTCACATGGACGCTGAAGCAAGGAGAGACTATCTCTACTGGCAAACCCAAGACAAAAAACACTCAAACGCATCAACAGACTCATAGACGCCACACAAAGAGACCCTTTTGAAGGCATCGGAAAACCAGAGGCTTTAAAGGAAAATCTATCAGGTTTTCATTCGCGACGCATAGATGGGATGCATCGTTTGGTCTATGTGGTAGAAGAACGACAAATTGTAATCATATCCTGCAGGCACCACTACTAGGATTGCTTGATATCACATTGGTGCAATATCAAATACACCATACCATCCACATCAGGTGAAT
>CAYWGB010000018.1:0-11045 GCA_964457825.1 uncultured Campylobacterales bacterium
GAGAGATAAACAATACAGCCGCCGTAACTACCAAGGAGATAACAGAGCCTGTATTGGCGAGCAGTAGTGTAGTAGCTACAGAAAATGTAACTATTCCTGGTATGAGTATAGACAAGGTAGCAAAAGATGTAAATGGCGGTGATGTAGAAGAGGGTGACATTCTAAGATATACAGTGACTGTAGAAAATAATAGCACGAGAGTCTTGCATAATGTAGTGGTCACAGATACAAAGATAACACCTGGTACAAAAACATGCACAGAGTTAGCCGGTGGGGCGAAATGTGTACTAATTGGCGACTACACAGTGACGGAGTCTGATATGAATGCTGGAGAGGTGAAAAACGGTGCATCTGCTAATAGTAACGAAGTGAGGAATATCGAGAAAAATATTACCACAAGTACTAAAATAAAACTAGCGATTATTGATTCAACCTCCACCGCAGGCAGAATAGTGACAATCGATGCATTGGCTCATAGATCAAATATAGATAAGAATTCGATAGTGCTGCAAGCCCCTGATAATGTCGATGCCAATCTCAGTAGTGACGGGAAGAGGCTAGAGGTCGTGGGAGAAGGAGTTTGGACAGTTGAGGCTGACGGAACGATTAAATTTGTACCCGAAGCATACTTCTACGGTAATCCAACACCTGTAGGATATATGCTACATGACAAATATGGACAGGAAGCACGTGGTAATGGTCTACTGAACATTAAGTACGGGCCAGTAGCAAATACTAGTGTAGAGCAGAATGTAACACTAGATGACTATATACAAGGTGTCAGTATTGATTTACTAGAGAATGACAGAGCTGCTGGAAGCTCTAGATTGGTAGCAAGTACAATTAACTTGATAGCACCTAGTGGTGCAACAGCAAGCGATACTAATGGTGATGGGTACAATGATAAGGTAGTGGTACCCGACGAGGGTGAATGGGTATTGGATTCTAATGGTACTGTTGTATTCACTCCTGTGGATGGATTCAAATCTAATCCTGCCCCAATATCTTATACTGTGAAAGATAATCTAGGATTGATGTCAAATATAGCATCTGTGAAGATTGAATTACATGTAATCACTAAAATAGTGGTGAAATTTTGGCTAGATACAAATGAAAATGGTCTATATGATGATGGGGAAGAGTTGGTGCAAGGTGCAACAATAGATCTGATGGATATGGATGGTAATATTATATCTAGGGGTGTAACTGATGCTAATGGTGAGTATACATTTGAAAATTTAGTACCAGATAAATATAGAGTTAAGCTTACTCTGCCTGATGGTATATCTAGAGATGGATATGCTGTACCAGATGATAGTAATATGATTTTTGTGGATGCCAGTGATACAGATGTAAACAAGGTGGATGTCTATGCCATGGCAATATGCACGGCCTGTGAAGATGCGAATGGAGCAAGTGCACTAGGTTGGATAGCTGGATTTTTGATGCTGATTGGTATGGGAATAATAATCTCAATGTTTAGACGAGAAGAGAAGATATAGTTTTATCTATATATTTTCCTTAACATTGTATAATAAAGCAATTGATGCTTGAGGATACAAAATGAAAGATAGTAGCTTGACGAACAAGACCACTAGAGCTGGTTTTGCAGCGGTAGTGGGACGACCTAATGCCGGTAAGAGTACACTGCTAAACTATCTTGTCGGTGAAAAATTGGCTATGGTCTCCAAAAAAGCCCAAGCTACTCGCAAACGGATGAATATTATCGTGATGTATGATAATACACAGATAATATTTGTCGATACTCCCGGTATACACAAAAAAGAGAGACTTCTCAATAAGTACATGATGGATGAGGCACTTAAAGCGATAGGTGACTCTGATCTGATAATCTACCTCTCAGCAATTACGGACAAATTGCATGACTACGAAAAATTTTTAGATATGATGGATGGAAAGAGTAAGAAGCATATCGTTGTTCTTACAAAAATGGATCATGTTAGCCAAGGAGAAGTGCTAAAAAAACTAGGTGAATATCAGAAGTATCAAGATAAGTTTGAAGCAATCGTGCCATTTTCAGTCAAAAAAAATGTGGGTCGACGAGCACTATTGGATGAAGTCTCCAAGCTTATGCCAGAGTCGCCATTTTTGTTCGAGACAGATATGTTAACTACGGAGTATATACGGGATATTTATAAAGAGCTTATACGAGAGTCCGTGTTTGAAAACCTAAGTGATGAGATACCATATGAGAGCGATGTTTATGTCGAGAGCGTAATAGAGAGTAATAATCTGGATAAAATTACTGCAACAATAATCGTCGAAAAAGAGGTTCAAAAGAGGATGATTGTTGGTACTAAAGGTGAGGGAATCAAGAGGGTAGGAATTGTAGCTAGAAAAATGATGGAGAGATTTTCTGGTAAAAAAATATATCTGGATTTGAGAGTAGTTGTAAAAAAGGGCTGGAGTAAGAGTAGAGATTCACTGGGTGAGCTGGGGTATAACTTTGAGTAGAAAAAGTTTTTTAAGTCCTGTTTCATCTTGCTATATTATAATATACTTACTTCAGGGAATAGGAGCGCAGGTATAAAAATATGACAAGTCATAAATTAAGAGCATTCCATAGTATAAGTGTTGACCCTTATGATAAATCTTATTTTGAGCTATCTGGTGCAAGTGTAGCTAGAATTAATAGTTTGCCAGTTTCTAATCAATACAACTACATAAGCTATGTTGCCAGCAAGGACTTGATAGTCGGGATAGTAAATCTAAACTTTTCTGTAAGCAAAGATGATCTCGATGGAGCAATAGAGGATATTGCATTTGAAGAGCTTGGTTTGAATCCTGAGTTAGAGTATGTCATTAAATACTGGAAGAAGAAAGATGGACGTTATCAGGTCTTGGCTATTCAAAATGATAAACTTGATGCACTGTTTAGCGCTAGAGTAGAAGAGATAGGGTACATAGATAGCATCATACCAGCACCATTGGTATTTACAAGTCTATATAGTGATATACTAGATAGCAGGGGAGTACACTGTTTTTTGTACTTCATGAGAGCTGATGCTTTTATATCATTTTATAAGAATGGTCAATATATATATTCTAAAAGTATTGGCTACTCTTTAGATAATATATACGCTAAATATGTTGAATCTGGTGGCCTATCGATGAGTCAAGAGAGCTTTTTTGAGCATCTAGCCGGCAATGGTAGCAAGGATAGTGATTTTCAAACAAGAATCATGAGAATATTTGGAGCAGCTTTTATCTCCTTTAATGATGTTTTGGTATATGCTAGGCGTATACATGGGTTGGATGTAATAGATAGGCTCTATATCGGAAGTAGTGCTGGTAGTGTCGCTGGCCTTAGTAATTTTTCTCAAAATTATTTTGGGCTTAAATCGTATGAGATGCATTTTGATTTTGGATATTATGACCAGAATAATAGTACGGATCAGTTCACAAAAATGTTATTTGCCATCAATACTAAAGGGACGAGCAAGAGTGAAATAAACTTAACTCAATACCATAGACCACCTCCCATGTATAAACGATCAAGTGGACAACTGATAGCCTCCGTAATCATAGCGTCAATAATAGGCATATTACCATCCTTGTATTATCTTGTGTCCAAAGTAGTAGTGGATGGACAAATTAGTATGCTATCGTTAAAAGAGAGTGAACTTATAGAGGATGCGGCAAAATACAAAATGTTATTTGAAAAAAAGAGTCTAGAGCTAAACAATACAGCCACTAGAGCAAATAGTATGCGAGAGAGTCTTGATGCCAAAGAGAAAACTTTAGTAGCTATATATGATAAAAAAGTAAACTATCAACCAAAATCTAAGCAGTATGTAGAGTTTGCAAAAGATTTTGATAAGTTTAATATCAAGAGTTATAACCTGAAGTCTTTTAATGATAATTATTATCTATTTTTAGTTGCGCAGCAAGATAGTGATATTACAAAATTTATCTCATACGTATCAAAGAAATATAACAATAGCGCAAGTTTGGTTGATATCAGCATGATTGCAAGAGATGAGAATAGCGGAACCTATCAAGGTCTTCTTCGGGTGGATTTTAAATGATAATATTTAGACAGATTGATGACTATTTTTCTCAAAAGAGTAATTTGGAAAAAGTTTCCCTCATAGCTTTACTATCTCTGGTCGCAGGATATTTTTTGTATATCTTTTTTGTCGACAGTGCCAAGGGTATTTACGAGAAGAGCCACAAACAGAAGATTCAACTAGAGCGAAGCATAGCTCAGCATGAAGCTTATCTCAGAAATATGGCTGATGGGAATGGTGCGGAGTACGCTGTAAGCAGCTTGGAAGAGAAGATAGATGTAATGAAGGCTCAGATGAAAAATGATGAAGAGACAATTCAACTAGTTGACAAAAATCTCAAGGATCTATCTGGGTTGTTATTTAACAAAGAGAACTGGTCGCAATTTTTGACATCAATCACAACAAGAGCTTCTACTAACAATGTTGTTATTGAAACTATTAGCAATAGATATGTAGATAACGAAGGCAGCTTTGGTCATGTGTTGGAGATTGGTATTAAATGTAGAGGTGATTTTAGAGGGATAGTTGGTTTTATGGGTGATATGGAAAAAAATACCTTGGTAACTGATATCTTTAGTTCTGATATAAAACCAAATGAACAACAAGGTGACTTGGTAGCTGATATCAATATATCCGTATGGGGAGTGAACCACTAATGAGACTTTTTCTGATCACTATTTGCGTAGTAACCAGTGTGCCTCTGTTTGCTGATTTAGATATGAAGAAGATGCAAATGATGGTACAGAAAATCAAAGAACCACGAAAAAATATAGGAAAAGCAAATCTAAATAATATAGTCAGCCCTTTTGTAAAGGTTGAAAATATAAAAGTAAAAGAGCAAATGGCATTACCAAAGGAGACAAAAAAACAGGTTATATTGGAGCAAAATATAACTTTGGCACCATTGACTCTAAACGGAACAGTAAATCATAAGGCCAATCTCAATGGTGAGTGGTTAAAAACTGGTGAACGAGTAGGGAGATATACGATAATAGATGTGAGTGATGGAAAAGTGAAAGTACAGCGCGGAGATAAAGTAGAAGAGTTAAATGTCAATGAATTTAGACAAATAATTAGGCTGAGGTAGAGCATGAAAGTAGTAGCAAAATATAAAATAGTTGTTGCTGCTCTGACGCTCCTTTTTGGTGCCAACACTACATCAGCAGGAGAGTGTGACAATAAGCTCTTTAGTGTCACAATAAACGACTCATTACGTATATCAGATGCATTAGAAAATTTAGCAGATACGTGTAATTTGAGCTTAATCGTTAAGGATGCGGGAGCAAAAAGGGTTTTGGAAAACAAGCTATATTTTGTCAAATTAAAAAATGCGACATTGAGGAGATATCTAGATACAATATTAACAGAGAATGGACTGAATTATGAGCTAGAAAATGACCGACTGGTTATCTCTTATCTACTGACTAGAACATTCAAGGTGCATTATATAGCCTCAAGTCGATCAGGCAGCAGCAAGACAGATATAGTTGTGGCAGATGCAGACAGTGTAAGGTCTACAGTGAGTGGAAAGGGTGGATCAGGTATCTCCATACTTAGTGATGATAAATTTACTTTTTGGCAAACTGTGAAATCAGAGGTAAAAAAGATACTGCTTTCGGCTAGTGATATCAATAATCACTATACTAAAGTAGGAGACTCTTGGGTAGGCCCAGATGGTGCAAAATGGGAATATAATCCACTTGAGCCTATCATTAATCCTCAAGCAGGGTTGATTACCGTAACTGGTACATCCAAACAAATTAAGCGTGTGAGTAGATATGTTGCGGCTATGACAAAGCAGATCAAAGAGCAAGTATTGATAGATGTAAAAATTTTTACAGTTACACTGGATAATATGCATACGACCGGTATCGACTGGTCGCAGCTCTATAAACTACAAAATGTAACAGTTGATGCGAGGTTGGCTAAAAACTCTACTAATAACGGAGTAGTACGCAGTATAGAGAGTGGTGTGAGTGTGGCGATGCATGCATCTATAAATGAATTGATAAAGTTTTTACATACGCAAGGTGGAGTTCGAGCAGTATCTAGTCCAAAAGTTAGAACACTAAATAATCAACAAGCGGTTATAAGTGTGGGCAAGGAGCTGTTTTATAAAACTAAAACCAGTACGAAGCTTAATGGAAATACAGCAGAGGGTGAGCATATTAACTCAGTATTTGCTGGTGTGTTATTGGATATCACACCAGAAGTAGATGCTAGAGGTATGATAACTCTAAAGGTCAATCCTTCTATAACAGAGACGCTTGAGCCTGTAAAGGGTGGCGGTACCAGGGACATGCCACCAGATTTGGTACGCAGGCAAATCTCATCTGTGATTACAATAAAAGATGGTGATCATGCTATTTTGGGAGGGCTAATCTCGACAAGGTGTCAAGAAGAGGTAAAAAGAGTGCCATTGCTCGGTAGCATACCATTATTGGAGAGTGCCTTTAAAAGAACAACTAAGATAGAGACGACAGAAGAGATGGTGATAGTAATTACCCCTCATATTATACAAGACAATAGTGAAATATCATTGGACAAACTAGGATATAGGAGGCTAACAGAGTGAGTAGTTATGAAAATTCAAAAGATTGTTTTGTGGATATTGTAGATATAAATAAATATATCAATGTCGCTAGTGCAAATGTGGCGTATACTAACGTGAGAGCTAGTCTGGATGAAGATTTTAAAATAATTTTGTTGCATGGTAAGCCAGGAACCGGCAAGAGTATGTTGTTACGTAGACTCTATGCAGATCAAAAAGAGTTGAGAGAGGTACATTATTTTTCTACCCCTCCATCAACAATGGCTGAGTTTCATGAACGTGTATTCAAGATGTTGACAGGAGAGGATATTCCAGATAATTTGGATGTGACATTTCAGACTTTTGTTGATTTCTTGAATCATGTCAAAGATACACGGGAAATAATAGTCTTGCTAGATGAGGTTAATATGTATAGTGATGATGTGCTTGATGAGATTCGTCTTTTAGGTGACAGCGGCGTCGTAAAATTTGTGATCTCATCACATGCTAATCTCAATGATGGGTTATTGAATTTAGAGCATTTTAGATCTAGAATACGAGAAGTAGTAGAGATAGAAAATCTTAGCAAAGATGAGATGATGGACTATGTGCATAAGAGACTATTGCATGGAGGATTTTCTACAGTTGCTACAAGTATTAAAAAGAAATCTATTAGTATACTGCACAAATTTACAAAAGGAAACCCAAGAGAGTGTAATAAACTGATGCATACTGTGCTGGAGATATGTGAGCATTATGAAAAACGAGAGCCTGCCAAAATTGATAGAGAAAAGTTGTCAAAAAAGATTATTGAGATGGCGGCAATCAAATTGGGGTATATAAATGCGTAATATTAAAAATCTAGAAGAGAGATGGGAGAGGTACAATAGGTCTAGAGTGATTATCTATACACTGCTTAGTGTGTGCGCGGTGCTTGGAATGTTGGGACTTTTCGTATGGATTACTGGTGGTAACAATATTGTGAAACATAGCACTCCAGTCGAAGAAGATATGATTAAGCCTTTAAATGAACATGTTGCCATTGCATATAGAGATAGTAGTATCGTTCAGAAGGCAGAAGTTGATAAAAAACCCAAGATTGATTTGAAAATTAGTGAAAATAACAATAAAGATAGTGAAGTTACAGATATAAAAGAGCGCTTTTCTGTCTCAAGAGATCCGATGGATGCATTGTTTATCGCAAAATACTATTATGGCCAAGATAACTGCAAGAAGGCTCAACAGTGGGCATTGGACGCAAATAGGATTGATAGTACACTAGAGGATAGTTGGGTGATTTTTGCTAAATGCAAGGCAAAAAATGGAGATAGACTTGAAGCGTTGAATATACTAAAAGAGTATCTTAAAATAGATGACTCGAAAAATATACATATTCTAATGGATGAGATTAAAAAAGGGGATATGTACTAAAAAATATATCCTATTAAGGGAGGGTATTGATGAATTTATCGCTAGCTGATTTAGAGGGTGTCGAGCTTGACTTGGAGTTGGTTGGATTGGTACCATATGGGCACCTGTATAAATATAGAGCTGTACCATTATTGAGCGATGGGACGTATGTCGTGGTTGCTTTTGATAACCCCGTTGATATGCTGGCCATAGATGCTTTGCAAAGGGTTTTGCATGGTAAGATAATTAAGCCCATAAAAGTAACTTCCCAGCAAATAGATCGACTACTTTTAAAATCAAAAATATTATTAGATACAAATAGTTTGGTGAATCAGATACGCATAGATGTCAACTCAAACACAGGTAATAGAAACATAGAAGAGTCATCAGCTGTAATGGAGCTCATAGAGTTGATACTGGAAAATTCTATTCAGGCAAGGGCCAGTGATATTCATATTGAGGCCAGTCAGGATGGATGCATTGTGAGATCCAGGGTAGATGGTATGTTGTTTGAAAAATTTATATTTACAAAGGATATTTTCTACCCTTTGGTATCTAGAATTAAATTACTTGCAAACATGGATATAGCACAGAGACGAATGCCGCAAGATGGGAGATTTTCTCTGACGGTTAATGGTGGTGAATTTGATTTTAGAACCTCCACATTGCCAACAGTTTTAGGAGAATCGGTTGTGATAAGGGTGCTGGATAAAAATCGTATGATGATTCCACTTGAAGATGCAGGTATGAATATGGCAAACTTCCATACTTTTAAAAAAATGATTTCTAAGCCGCACGGTATTGTCCTAGTTACTGGACCCACAGGTTCGGGCAAGACAACTACGCTTTATGGAGCCATCAATGCTATCGATGACTCAAAAGATAAAATTGTTACTGTCGAAGATCCAGTAGAGTATCAGCTAGATGGCATACAGCAGGTACAGGTAGGTCGTAGTACCGGACTAGAGTTTTCAACCTTACTTCGTTCTATTTTGAGGCAAGATCCTGACAAGATAATGATAGGCGAGATTAGGGATATAGATACATTGAATATAGCTATTCAAGCATCATTGACTGGGCATCTTGTGCTCTCTACACTGCATACAAATGGAGCCATTGAGACAGTAAGCAGGATGAGAGATATGGGAGCCGAGAATTATTTGATTAGTGGAGCGTTGATAGCTGTGCAGGCACAAAGATTAGTAAGGAGAATTTGTCCTGAGTGCAAAAGAAAGGTGGATATCTCTGATAAAATAATAAAAGAAATATCAGAACACCTGCCAAGCAAATATCAATTTTTCAAAGGTGCTGGATGCGAAAAGTGTCAGTATAGCGGATACTTAGGTAGAGAGATGATATCAGAAGTGCTGGTCGTTAGTAGTAAGATAGCCAACATGATTGCTAAAGATTCATCTGTTAAAAAAATTGAAAGGCAGGCTACAAAAGAGGGCTTTAGGTCAATATTTTCAGATGGTATATCTAGGGCATGCAACGGTGTTACCAGTGTCGATGAAGTCTTTAGGGTAGCAAAGTTGTAAAATGGTATTTGAAGTGATATTGGTCTCAAAAGGAAAGAGAGAGAAACTCAAAATAGAAGCCAATAATAAAAGAGACGCATCAGCAAAAGCAAAGCTCTCCAACCAAGGAAGTATATGTGTAGGAGTCAAAGAGATTAAGAATGATGAGTCAAGGTTCGTAAAGGATATTACCTCAAGCGTGAATCGTCTCCGTAATAAACGAGTGGATGAACAGCAGATAATATCAACCGTGAGCCAAATATCTGTCATGTTGGATGCAGGGATTATGTTAAGTACTGTTTTAGATGATGTCTCAGCGAATATAGACAACAAACGATTAAAAGAGATTTATAGAAATATGAGCATAGATATCAACTCAGGAAAAAGCATGAGTGAAGCGATGTTGCCATACAAGAGCGAGTTTGGAAATATTGTGCTTGTTATGACAAAACTAGGGGAGAGTACAGGTAATATGCCAAAAGCATATAAGGCTCTTGTCCAAATGCTAGAAGAGAGTAAAGAAAACAGAAGTAGGTTTAAAAAAGCGATGAGGTCACCGATGATCACACTATTTGCCATTGCTGTAGCTTTTGTGGTGCTAATAGTATATGTTGTGCCAACATTCAAAGATGTGTTCGCGAAACTAGGGGCGTCACTTCCTATGCCAACAAAAATACTACTTTGGATTGAGGGTGCTTTTAGTGCATATGGAGTTTGGATTATCATAGTTTTATTGTCCAGCTGGGTTCTGTTTGCTTATTTATACAGCAACCAAAAAGAGTTTAAATATAATGTAGATAGAGCACTGATGAGCCGTAGGACTTATGTTGTTCGCAGAATCCTGCATCTATCAAATATGCACAGATATATGTTGGTGTTATCAGAGTTGATAAGGGCTGGTATTCCTGTAGCTCAAGCCTTGGATGGTGCTACAAAAATGCTGGACAATAGCTACATGTATAAGAGACTATCGAGAGTAAGCAATAACATATCAAAAGGGATGAGCCTAGGAGATGCTTTTGAGCAGACACAAATGTTTGAAAATATGCTTCTGCAGATGATAAAAGCAGGAGAGAGCAGCGGACAGCTAGAGATGATGGTAGAGAAGGTTCGTGACTACTATAAAATGAAATTTAAAGATATTACTGATAATATCAGTGTTTATATAGAGCCTATTATGCTTTTGTTGATATCGATGTTAGTGCTACTGATGGCACTTGGTGTATTTATGCCTATGTGGGATTTGGGCAGAGCAGTAAATGGATAATTTGTATATTTTGTCTGAGTTTGTCCGCATCTAAAGTAGCGGTGCGATATAATCCGAGATATAATAAAACATACAAAGGTATAAGTTGAGAGCATTATTAAGCGTAAGTGATAAATCGGGAATAGTAGAGTTTGCACAGGGGTTAGAGAAACAAGGTTGGGAGATTATCTCTACAGGTGGAACATACAAAAAGCTAAGTGAAGCAGGCGTAAAAGTTATCGAGATAGATGAGGTAACTAAATTTCCAGAGTGTTTTGAAGGGCGTGTAAAAACACTAAACCCTTATGTGC
>CAYWGB010000019.1:0-11040 GCA_964457825.1 uncultured Campylobacterales bacterium
GCAATTAGATAACCATCTCTTTTAAGCTGCTTTGCATTGCGCTTACCGATACTCTCTCTAACTATACCTTCTAGCATATTATCTGTCCTTGTATTAAAAAATTTTGTCGCACATTATACAGAATAGAAGCCAATTTTTTGCTAAAATACCCAACTACGAACAAAATTATGTAGCAAAAAAGCTACTAGTTCTAATTTTTATGATAAAATCAATCCTTATTATGATGTAAAGTAGGGATTTATAGATATGAGACACTTTTTGACACTAAAAGACTTCAGCAAAGATGAAATATTTGAGATGATAGATCTTGCACAAAAAATAAAACAGCAGACTCGGCAGAGAGAATTTGTCCCCTATCTGGAGAATAGAGTACTTGGTATGATATTTGAAAAAAGTTCCACCAGGACCAGAGTTAGTTTCGAGACAGGAATTTATCAACTAGGCGGAATCGGTATGTTTCTGTCATCCAATGACACCCAACTAGGCCGAGGTGAACCCGTCAGAGATACGGCCAGAGTAGTCTCAAGAATGCTTGACATGGTGATGATTAGGACATATAAACAATCCGATATTGAAGAGTTTGCCCAATTTTCAAAAGTGCCTGTCATAAATGGACTAACAGACAGTTATCACCCCGTACAATTAATGGCTGACTATTTAACTATGATTGAATTTAACAAAAGTGACAACCCAGTAATCGCATATGTCGGAGACGGGAATAATATGGCGCACTCTTGGCTTATGCTTTGTGCAAAACTTGGCTTTGAGCTTAGAGTTGCCACACCAAGCGGCTATCAATGCGATGCCAATATTGTAAATCAAGCTCTAGAGATAGCAAAAACCAGTGGCGCTAATCTTATATTTACCAACGACCCTGTTGTGGCCGTAGCTGACTGTGATGTTGTCACAACAGACACTTGGATATCCATGGGGCAAGAGGATGAAAAAGAGCAAAGAATAAAAGATTTTAATGGATATATAGTAGACGAGGCACTGATGTCTAACGCAAAAGATGATGCTATCTTTCTTCACTGTTTACCTGCTTATAGAGGTTATGAGGTTAGCGAAGATATTTTTGAAAAACATCAAGAGGTAATTTTCTCAGAAGCGGAAAATAGACTCCATGCCCAAAAGGGAATTATGGTATGGTTAGAAAATAGACGACACGATTAAGGAACAGTATTGAGCAACATAGATTTTGAGAAATTTAGCAAATATTCCAAACCGGGACCTAGGTACACATCTTATCCAACAGCACTAGAGTTTAATGACAACTTCAAATATGAAGACTACATCAATTATTTAGAAGGCTCAACTGAGCCACTTTCACTCTATATCCATCTACCATTTTGCAGAAGTGCCTGTTATTTTTGTGGATGCAACGTTGTCTTTACATCCAAAGAGGAGAAGCTCAGCCGATACATTCAATACCTCAAAAAAGAGATAGATATACTTGCCAACCACATTGACACAAATCGCCCAGTGATTCAGTTTCACTTCGGTGGCGGAACACCCACTTATTATCAAGCTTTTGAGCTAGACGAGATTGTCAGTTATGTCAAATCAAAGTTTACAAACTGGAGTGACGAAGCTGAAATAAGTTGCGAAATAGATCCTAGATTTTTCAACGAAGAGCAGATGAAGGTTTTCCAAAAACATGGTTTTAACCGCATCAGTTTTGGTGTACAAGACCTAGATGATAAAGTACAAAAAGAGATACACCGAGTACAACCCCTGGAACTAACCAAAGCAGCTGTAGATTTGGCTAGAAAATATGGTATCAACTCTATAAACACTGATTTTATCTACGGACTCCCATACCAAACTCTCGAAACATTCAAGTCAACACTGGCACTATCCACTCAGCTCGACCCTGACAGAGTAGCTGTTTTTAACTATGCACATGTTCCATGGATGAAAAAAACTATGCGAAAATTTGATGAGACGACACTCCCCTCTCCAGATGAAAAATTAAAAATATTTCAATACACGATAGACTTTTTTGAGAGCAAAGGATACAAAATGGTTGGAATGGATCACTTTGCCAAGCCACAAGATGAACTGTTTACCGCCATTGCAAAAGGTGAACTTCATAGAAACTTTCAGGGGTACACAACAAAAGGAGGCTCAAATCTTGTAGGAATTGGGCTCACTAGCATAGGTGAAGGCAGTAGATATTATGCTCAAAATACAAAAGATATGGCAGCATATGAAAATGCTCTAGATAGTGGATTACTACCATTTGAACGAGGCATCAATCTAAGCGACGATGATTATATACGAAAGTCTATAATCATGGAGCTTATGGCAAATTTCTCGATTGACATTAAAAGAACTGAAAAAGAACATCAAATAATATTTGCTGATTACTTCTCGAAAGCTCTTGAAGATTTGCAACCTTTTGTTGATGCAAAACTTGTCACCCTAAGAGATGACTCAATAACTGTCAGTACGACAGGAACCCTACTCATTAGAAATATCGCAATGCCATTTGATGCCTATATGCATCAGTATGGCGGAGACAAAAAAAGTTTTTCTAAAACTATATAAGCAGAATAAAAATGAATAAAAAAACAGACGATATTTTCAATTTTTCAGCCACCAGCGATGACTGTATCAAGTGTGGAAAATGCATACCAGTATGTACTATCCATATGGTGAATGCCGATGAGACTACATCGCCTAGAGGGTTTATAGATCTGCTTGGTGCGTATCAACGAGGTGATTTAGAACTTGACAAAAATGCAAAAGATATCTTTGAGAGCTGTTTTTTATGCACAGCCTGCACAGAGGTTTGCCCCAACTCTTTACCCACTGATATGGTTATAGAAGAGGTTCGCAAAGATATTGCAGATAAGTTTGGCATAGCTTGGTTCAAGAGGCTATTTTTCACACTTCTTCGAAACCGCAAGCTTATGGACATTATGATGAAGCTGGGCTACACTTTTAGAACCTGTGGCTTCAAAAAAGATGACCACAAAGGCGGAATAATACCTAGATTTCCAATGCCAATCATCAAAAGCGGAAGACTTCTGCCTTCACTTGGCAAGATAAGCTTTTTAAACAAGTACCCAGAAAATATCGACCATGGAAACAACCGGAAAGTTGCCATATTTATAGGCTGCTTAGCAAACTACAACTACACTACCATTGGAGATAGTCTCATAGAGATATTAAAAGAGTTAAAGATTGATGCTTTTATACCAAAAGAGCAAATGTGCTGTTCTGCTCCTGCCTATTTCACTGGTGACTTTTATACGGTTGAGACTCTAGCAAAGAAAAATATAGAATATTTTGAGAGTTTTATAGACGATGTTGAGGCAATCATCATCCCTGAGGCAACATGTAGCGCCATGATAAAGCATGATTGGGAAATCTTTTTCAACAATCGCAACATGAAAGAGTGGGCAGACAGAGCCAAAAAATTAAATAAAAAAATCTTCATGGCAACAGAGTGGCTTGAGAAACATACTGGACTAAAAGATCTACTAGCTACCAAGAGTAAAAACCTCAAGGATACCATCACATACCACGATGCCTGCCATGCCAAAAAAGTACAGAGTATCCACAAAGAGCCTAGAGAATTAATTTCTCAAAACTACACGATAAAAGAGATGAGCGACAGCAGCAGATGTTGTGGTTTTGGTGGCGTCACTATGCAAACAGAAAAGTATCACTTGGCCAAGGCAGCAGGAGCACCAAAAGCAGCTATGATTAAAGAATCAGGAGCCAATATCGTAAGTGCCGAATGCAGTGCATGCCGAATGCAAATTAGCAACTCTCTACACCAAGCAGATGTCGATATTGTATTTAAAAATCCAGTTGAATTAATCGCTGATTCTCTAAGAAATGACTAAAGTATGTGCCCCATTTGATCTCTTTTGACATCAAGGTACTCCTTGTTGTATTCGTTAGATGTTATCTTTAATGGCACCCGCTCAACAACCTCTACACTCTTTAGAGCTATAACCTTCGATGGATTATTTGTAAGTAGCCTTATCTTCTTTATCTTCATGTAGTCAAATATCTGATCAACTACATCATATGTGCGTGCATCAGCTGCAAATCCAAGCTGATGATTTGCCTCGACAGTATCAAAGCCTTGATCTTGCAGAGCATATGCATTTACTTTGTTAAACAGACCAATATTGCGACCCTCTTGGCGGTGATATATCAATATGCCACTCTCTTGAGATATTATCTCAAGTGCCAGATCAAGCTGTTCTCCACAATCGCATTTCACAGAGCCTAGCACATCACCAGTAAGGCATTCAGAGTGAACACGAACGATAGGAATCTCTGCAAGCGGCTCTTTATAAACTATCAAATGCTCTTTGCCTCCCTCTTTGAACGACTGGATTGTAAAATCGCCATGCTTGGTAGGCAAAGATGCCTTATTGGATATATTCTCGTTTTTCATAATTAGTATCATACCCAATTATGCATAATTTAGGGCAAGGGATAAGCCAAGATATAAAAGAAAATAAGTAAAATAGTGACAAATTAAGATAAATGGAATAACACATGTACACACGATTTAGAAGGCGACGCATAAATCCAGTTCTAAGGGATCTACTTGAAGAGACACAACTCACTACTAATGATTTTATCTACCCACTATTTGTAAAAAATGGCAACAACATTAAACAAGAAGTTGAGTCCATGCCGGGCGTATACCAAATGAGTATAGACCAGATTCTCAAAGAGTGTGATACACTAAAGTCTCTAGGTATCAAATCAGTTATTCTGTTTGGAATACCAGACGTGAAAGATTCTGTCGGGAGTGATGCAATGTGCGAACACGGAATCATTGCCAAGGCCGTTAAGTCAATTAAATCAACTCATCCTGACATGTTTGTTGTCACTGATTTATGCTTTTGTGAATATACAGATCATGGACATTGTGGCGTGCTAGATCCTGTACTGCAAACAGTTGACAATGACATTACACTTGACAACCTAGCCAAGCAAGCTGTCATTCATGCTAAATCAGGAGTTGACATGATAGCACCATCGGGCATGATGGATGGAATGATACAAGCCATCAGAAGAGGATTGGATGAAGCTAGATACCCTAATCTGCCTATCATGAGCTACTCCACTAAATTTGCCTCTGCTTACTATGGTCCTTTTAGGGATGTTGCGGAATCCACTCCAAGCTTTGGAGATCGCAAAAGCTATCAGATGAATCCTGCCAATCGAAATGAGGCTATAGCAGAATCTGTAGCAGATGAACTAGAAGGAGCTGATATACTAATGGTCAAACCAGCTTTGGCTTATCTTGATATCATTAGGGATGTACGCAATAACACGACCCTCCCTCTGGCTGTCTACAATGTAAGTGGCGAATACTCTATGTTAAAAATGGCGGCTAAGGCAGGCGTAATCGACTACGACAGAGTCATGATGGAGACTCTGCTTGGATTTAAGCGTGCAGGCGCAGATATCATCATCACCTATCATGCCAAAGAAGCGGCACAAATTCTAAATACTGACTAATCGGTCGATATAGGCATCAATACCATTCTCGATACTCCACCAGTTTGGGAATTTTGTATCGTAATATGGTCTTGTTGTAATCTCAAAATTCTCCCTGCTTTGTCGCAAATTTACGCACCAATCAAACCGTAAATCATAATTTTTTATCACCTCTATTGAGAGTACTGTTTCATTAATGCAGCCCAAATAGTCAGGCGTTACCAATAAAATATCTGCTTTTAGCTCCAAGCTCAAGTCTAGCATGGTGTAATCTTTGGTAATTGGAACCATCAATCCACCTGCTCCTTCTATAAGTAGAATATCACAGTATGATTGTAGCTTTTGAGCCTTTTTAACTATTTTTGATACTTCGATAACTCCCTTTGTATCAGCACAAAATGGTGCTGCAGGTAATGGAAAAGTATATGCCAAAATATCTTCCGTCGTGAGCTCAGCAAATTTTATATTATACTCTTGGCATCGTGTCAAGAGTCTCGTAGCATCCTCTGGCACCTTAGTTACCCCAGTTTCTATAGGTTTATAGACTCCTACACTCAAACCTCTCTTAGATAGTTTTTCAATCAAAGCAAGCATCGTATACGTCTTGCCAACATCCGTTCCGGTTGCAGTTACAAATATTGGATTCATTCAACTCTCCTCTGTTTACAATATGTTAGCAAAACTTAGTATAATGGTATATTAACCATAACAATTTAAGGATTTTACACACTCATGCCAAAAATAGAGATAGATACCGATTTTGATGTAGAGTTTGATGAGCCACCAATGTACAAGGTTTTGCTACACAATGATGACTATAGTAGCATGGATTTTGTCGTAATGGTACTGGCTCGTATATTTCACAAAAGTACACAACAAGCAGAGCAAATTATGCTTCAGGTGCACGAAAAAGGTCAAGGAATATGCGGAATATACACCAAAGAGATTGCACAGACCAAAGTAGAACAAGTCAAAACACTAGCCAAAAAAAATGATTTCCCACTACTTGCAACATACGAAATAGATAAATAGGATATGAGATGATAAGTGTCGAACTAAACCAAGTCTTTACAAATGCTGTCGAATATGCCAGAACAATGCGTCATGAATATCTCACTATAGAGCATGTATTTCTCTCTATCATCAGAAGTCATGAAGGCTCACAGATACTAGACTCATTAGGTACCAGCCTGGAAAACCTAGAAAATGGAATCCTAGATCATCTAGAGAGCAATATGCCAACCCTAGAAGACAATGAGGCTATCACTGCTGATCCGATGGAAACTCTTGAGCTCTCAAAAAGTATAAATGAGATGATGAACCATATACAAAACTCTAGCTCTAGAGAGGCACGTATTGGTGACATGCTAGCTGTAATATCTGCTTCTAATGATAGTTACGCATCATATCTACTCAAAAAAGAAGGCATAGAGAGGCTAGATGTTTTAGATGTAATATCTCACACTGGCACCAATGAATCACAACAAGAGCAAAAGAGCAAACACCCAAACCTAGACAAATACACACATGAGCTGGTCTCTCTAGCAAAAGATGGCAAGATTGACCCGGTAATTGGAAGAAGTGACGAAGTAGACAGAGTCATGCAAACTTTATGTCGTCGCAAAAAGAATAACCCACTATTAGTAGGTGAACCTGGCGTGGGAAAGACTGCGATTGCAGAGGGATTAGCTCTAAAAATTTCCAATGACCAAGTGCCAGATATACTCAAGGGCTCTCAAATATTTGCGCTAGATATGGGCTCACTAGTTGCAGGCACTAAGTATCGTGGTGATTTTGAAAAAAGACTCAAGGGCATACTTTTAGAGATAAAAAATGAAGACAACGCCATCATGTTCATAGATGAGATACATACCCTTGTAGGTGCAGGCAGCACAAGCGGAGGGACGATGGATGCTAGTAACCTACTCAAGCCGGCACTAGCCAGAGGAGAGATCAAATGCATAGGAGCCACCACATATGCGGAGTACAGAAATGCATTTGATAAAGACAAAGCACTAAGCCGTAGATTTGCCAAAATAGATGTAGAAGAGCCTAATCATGATGATACGTTCATGATATTAAAAGGAGTACAAAACAAATATGAAGAGTTTCATCAAATCGCTTTTAGTGACAAGTCATTACACACCGCGATAGACTTGAGCGTAAAATACATACATGATAGGTTTTTGCCTGACAAGGCTATGGATATCATAGATGAAGCAGGTGCACACTTTATGTTAAGAGGCAAAACAGATTTTGAAATAAATAGCAAAGATATCCAAGAGATAGTCTCAAGCATGCTAAAACTTCCGTCATCGTCTCTACATAGTGACAACACTAATCTTTTAAGAAATCTAGAAAATAATCTACAACAGACTATCATAGGCCAAGACGAGGCAATCAGTTTACTTTCTCAAGCCATAAAGAGATCGTATGCAGGATTGAACGCTGAAAATCTTCCGATTGCCAGTTTTTTATTTGTAGGTCCTACTGGTGTTGGCAAAACAGCACTCTCCAGTGCTATTGCAGATCAACTAGATATAAATTTCGAAAGATTAGACATGAGTGAGTATATGGAGTCTCATGCCGTAAGCAGGCTCATTGGTGCACCTCCAGGATATGTAGGTTATGAACAAGGTGGACTACTAACAGAGATGATAAAAAAACACCCATATACAGTGTTACTTCTAGATGAGATTGAAAAAGCCCATCCGGATATCATGAATGTCTTGTTGCAGATTATGGATGGAGCAAAACTGACGGATAACAACGGAGTAGTTAGCGATTTTAAAAATGTAATTTTGATTATGACATCAAATATAGGCACAAAAGAAGCCAATGTTATGGGTTTTGAAAAAGATAACGGTGGCAAAACAGACAAGGCTCTAAAAGAATTTTTCTCACCAGAGTTTCGAAACCGACTTAGTGCAACTATACAATTCAATCAACTCTCCCTTCCAGTATTGCAAAAAATTGTACAAACAGAAATTGACAAACTAAACAAATTGTTGTCTCCTAAGAAAGTAATAGTAAAAGTTGGGAAAAAAGCCAGAGAGTATATAGCACACAAAAGCCACAGCGAATCTTATGGTGCTAGAGAGATAGCCAGAGTAATCGATAGTGAAATCAAAATACAGCTAACCGATGAGATACTATTTGGCAAACTCTCAAAAGGCGGCAAGGCAAAAGTATCACTAAAAAATAACAAGCTAGTGCTCTCCTATGAATAAGGCATAAAACAACATGGGTTCAATGTTCGATCAAGGGGATTATTTTGTACCTCCTCTAAGTAGATACTCCTATTCATTTCCTGACCCAAATAATGCTTCCGATGAGGGCTTACTTGCATATGGTGGAGACCTCAGCAGTAATCGAATTATCAGTGCCTATAGCAAAGGTATTTTCCCATGGTTCAACGAAGCAGATCCAATACTATGGTGGTCACCAAATCCAAGAATGATACTATATCCCAACAGTTTCAAAACAAGTAAATCTTTTGCGAGAGTTGTTCGTAATGCTGGCTTCAAAGTAACTTTTGACAAAAATTTTATTGATGTTATTAAATATTGTGCTACTACCCCAAGAGATGGACAAGATGGCACATGGATCACCACTCAGATACAAGAAGCTTACATTAAATTACACCATGAAGGTTTTGCTCATAGTGTAGAGGTATGGCTCGAGCACAAATTGGTCGGTGGTCTTTATGGGATATCCTTAGGAAAAGCATTTTTTGGAGAATCGATGTTTTCTCATGTTAGCAATGCATCAAAGATTGCCTTTAGGGCGTTAAGTGATGTCTTAGATGCTAGAGGATATGATTTTATAGACTGCCAAATGCAAACTGACCACCTAGCGAGTATGGGTGCGGTTGAAGTACCAAGAGAAAAGTATCTGCATGAACTAGAACAAACTCTGGAAAATGGCGGTGATTTAGGATATTGGTACGATTTCAAATGGCAACACTCATACTAGATTTAGGATTTAAATAAAAGGATTTTTTATGGTAGATAACAAAATAGGGTTTTCTCTTTGGCTAGACTTTGTCGAGAGAGACTATCTCGCAAATGAGTTCAGTAAGTTGATTGACAGAGGCATCATTAACGGTGCGACAAGCAATCCGTCCATATTTGCTTCAGCTATAACTTCTTCAAAAGCCTACAGCAATCAATTACAATCACTCTCTCACAAGAGTCCAAAAGAGAAATATGAAGCTATGGCAATAGCAGACATTAAAAATGCGGCCATCGCCCTAAGAGAACTTTATGATGCCAATAATGATGGGTATATCTCTATAGAGGTAGATCCGTTCTTAAGTAATGATACACAAGGTACCATCGATGAAGGCAAGAGACTATTTCAATCAATAGGCGAGCCAAATGTCATGATAAAGGTACCAGCAACAACAGCGGGTTATAGTGCAATGAGTGAACTTTTATCCATGGGAATCTCAGTCAATGCGACTCTAATATTTTCGCCTCAACAAGCTCAAGCATGTCTAGATGCTATGCAAAAGGGAATTTCAAAGAGTAGCCACAAGGTAGATGCTGTCATCTCGGTATTTGTCAGCAGATTTGATAGATTACTCGACACACAACTGAAGAATGCTGGGATAGAAACTGCAAAATTTGGTATATTTAATGCAGCTAAAATATACAACCTAATTCAAAAATCCAATAGACCAAATATCAGAGCACTTTTTGCTAGCACAGGAGTAAAAGGTGATGAACTAGAGACAGACTACTACATCAAAGAGCTCTTGGCTCCGCACTCTGTCAACACAGCTCCACTCTCAACCATAGAAGCCCACATACAAGATCCGTCAAATAGACCTCGCCTTCCAATAGATGAGCAAAAACTAGAGGAGTATTTTATCAAAGTATCTTCTTCTGGAGTGGACATCATTGCAACTTACGAGAAACTGTTAAATGATGGCTTGCGTGCCTTTGAAGAGGCATTCAAGGGCATGCTAGATAGCCTAGAATAATATGAACTTAGAACAACTGCTTGCCAGCTATGAGCTCACAATAGAGCCAAAACACATAGAGTTATTGAAAAATTTTGCATCGCTACTGCAGCAATGGAATAAGATACATAACTTAACTGGTGCAAAAACTATCGATGATATTTATCTCAATATAGCAGATGCATTATACCCCATCACTTTCATAGATCAACCAAAAAGTATGCTAGATGTTGGTACTGGGGCTGGTTTCCCTGGTCTCGTTTTGGGTACTATTTGGCAAAGCACTCATATGATTCTCTGCGAACCTCTAGGAAAGAGAGTATCATTTTTAAAATATGCCACCATGGAGTTAGGACTGGATAATATCACTGTCATCAAAGATAGGGTCGAGAATATAGAACATGAGCCATTTGACCTCATAACATCAAGAGCAGTAACTGACACTAAACTCTTGTTGAATCTTACGCAAGATATCGGAGATAAGCACACATCATATCTTTTTTATAAAGGCAGCAACGTTTTTAGTGAGCTTGAAGCCCTTCAAAATCAGCAAAACTATGATATAGTACAAAAGAACAAGAGAAACTATTTATGGA
>CAYWGB010000020.1:0-10953 GCA_964457825.1 uncultured Campylobacterales bacterium
TTTTGGCGAGTTCAAAACAAAATAGTGTATTAACAAAAGCATAACGCATTTTCCGGGAAAATTATATCCTGTAAATATGCCACTGCTAAAAAAGAAGCTGAATCTTTTCATAGAGAACGAAAGAGTGGTCATTGAGTGTCAAGATAACAAAGAGCAAACCCATTTCATAGTACTCGTTGGTGCACTCAATGTAGGAAAAATGGTAGTAAAATTCGAACCAAGAATCTCTACAAATGATGACGCAACATCTACACGACACTATGCATATGACAAGGCAATTGCCCAGTCAAGGACGGAACTACTAGGATGGTTTGAGATGGGGTCTACTATATTGATGTTTAGCTCCAAAGAGTCAGCAAAGTACAATATAGAGGTAAATCAAAAAGTATCTTTTGGTGATGAGATTGGGGAGTTATTGTAGTATGAAGAAGTTGGTGATTTTTGATATGGATGGTACACTTATTAATAGCTCAAAAATCATTGCAAACTCTATAAACTATGTTAGATATAAACTCTCACTGGAGCCTCTTGCGACAGAGGATATAATCCAAAAAATTAACGACAACAGTATTAACCCAGCTAGATATTTTTATCACAAAGATAGCTTTGAGCCAGAGCACACAGAATGGTTCAACCACTACTATACTCGCAATCATGAAAATGATTTAGAGGTTTACGAGGGAGCTCCTCAGATGTTGCGCGAGCTCAAAGAGCAGGGTGTATTGCTGGCCCTAGCTACCAATGCATACAGGGTCTCTGCCATGGAGTCCATACGGAGTCTAGGTGTTGAGCAATATTTTGATGTTGTGATGTGTGTAGATGATGTATCCGAGGGTAAGCCAAATCCTGAGATGCTATTTGAGATATTACATACACTGGACATAGATATCAAAGAGTCCATTTTTGTAGGTGATGGCCCTAGGGATAGCCAAGCGGCAAGAAAAGCACATATGGACTATCTCATGGTAGACTGGGGTTTCACAGAGCACCATAAAGAGACGGAGGTAATAACTAGCATAGAGACACTGACTCAAAAGCTTCTAGACATTACCACCAAGGAGAATAAATAATGCCAAATATAGTATTTGGGCCCATAAACTCAAGGCGTTTTGGAAAATCACTAGGTATTGATCTGAGTCCAAACAAAAAACAGTGCAACTATGATTGCCTCTATTGCGAGCTAGAACCTGCTGACACAACCAGCAAGTATGATGATGTGTTGAGTGTAAAAGAGATTATGAGTGCAATAAATGAGGCTTTGATGGCATATGCGGATATAGACGTTTTAACAATCACTGCAAACGGAGAACCTACACTATATCCTCATCTAAGGGAGTTGGTCGACGAAATCAATGCCGTAAAGGGTGATATCAAGACATTAATATTGTCAAACTCAAGCACCATAGGCAATAGTGAGATACGAAATATTCTACTCGATATAGATACGGTAAAACTCTCTTTGGATTGTGCTTCTCAAAAATGCATAAATAAAGTAGACAGGCTTCATAATGGTATAGATATTGAGGATATCAAGCGGGGCATACTGGAGTTTGGTAAAAAAAGTAAAAACCCCATCATTATAGAGATACTTGTTGTGGATGGAGTCAATGACAAAATCAAACATATGGAAGAGCTCAGTAATTTTTTAATGCAACTGCGACCAAGCAGGATAGATTTGGGAAGTATCGATAGGCCACCGGCTTACAATGTCAAGCCAGTACTGTACGAAAGGTTAAGAGAGCTCTCTATGGCGTTCGATCCTAGTCTAAGTGTCCATATCACCCAAAGAAAAACCATAGAGGCCAAACCATCCACCTATACAAACAATCAAATAGCAGCAACATTAGCAAAGAGACCTCTAAGCGATAGTGATGTCGAAATCCTGTTCGATTCTGACAGCAAGAAGTGCCTTGAAGGCTTGATTAAGGGAGGCCAAGTAACCAAAGTAGAGAATAATGGTGTCTTTTTTTATAAAAATAGCTAAAATAGTCTAAAAACAATTGACATTAAAGTCCTTTTTGACTATAATCCCTCTCACGTTTTAAGTACTTACTTGAAACAACCATTCCGGCATAGCTCAGCGGTAGAGTAGATGACTGTTAATCATTTGGTCCCAGGTTCGAATCCTGGTGCCGGAGCCACTTCAAAATAATCAAAAATCAATTTCTTAAATACACAAATTACACTAATAATCCTTTATTTTACTAATAATTAATTTTCTCATATATCTTTTACTCTATTTGATGTTCTGTAATATAAATTGTCTTAAGTCGATAATACCGTACTTTATTAATCTTTAAATAGAAGTATACTGATTTTATCTAACTATTGATTATTAAATTAGATAGTCTAATCTATATTAAAGTGTAATATAGTAAAATATATTTGTAGTTAAAAATTTATTAAAAGGGTTTTAAATATGAAAAAATTAATTTTCTTAAGCGTTGGACTTAGTGTCTTTCTATTAACAGGTTGCGGAGGAGGGTCTTCTAGCTCATCTTCTAATGGAACATCAGGAACCGACAATAACACATCACAAGAGAACAACAACTCAACGGATCCAAATTGTGTATGGAGTGGTGATACACTTATGGTTGCAGAAGGCAAGACATGCCATGACGAAGACCACACAATAGTATGTCAAGATGACAAGGTAACTGTAGATGGAGGGATTAATGGTCCTTCCGTTACTTTTAATGGCACAACATACACCTGTCAATAATCTTCTTATTTGTTTTATGTTGCCTCCACCTATGTGGAGGGGGCGAATTTATATCATATTTTAATTTAAAACTGATTCCTAGCTTTTAAAAATACTTCACTTCCTTTTCATATTATAATAAAAATGAAAGAAATCATTATGCTTGAGAGACAATAAAGCTATAAAAGTTTTATGTTAATAAAATTTAAAATGATTATTAATAATAAGTGGCGGACAGGGAGGGATTCGAACCCTCGGTACCCTTTCGAGCACGCACCCTTAGCAGGGGTGTGGTTTCAGCCAACTCACCCACCTGTCCATGTGAAGTGGCATTATAGATGATATATGTTGAAAATATGTTGAATTATTGGGTACAATAGCAATAAAAATAGATAAAAGGCTCAAAATGTTAAAAAAAATGACTCCACTCATAATACTTGTTATGTTTTTAGCGGCCACATACTTCATGATACAAGGTATGCATAATGCAACGAAGCTAGCAAATCCAACACACAAAAAAGATAAAATATCTAGTTCAGGGTCTTGATTAGCTGCATTATTTGCTCTATTTTCTTGACAGGATTTGGATCCTTATATATGGGTCGTCCAATTACAGGAAAATCTACATCATTCGAATTGGCTAGTTCTAGTGTTGCGACTCTGCTTTGATCCGAGGAGTCTTCTCCAAATGGTCTGATGCCTGGACACAGCGTCAAGAACTTATCATTGGTGACTCTTTTGATAGCCTTGCTTTCGTGCACGCTACATACTACACCATCTAACCCTGATTTATGTGCCGCAATCGCAAACTCGTTAGCTCGCTTTTCTATGCTTTCTCCATATATATTTTCAAAATCTGGCTTCTCAAATGATGTCAGGGCAGTGACAGCTAAAACCAATGGTCTAGATGGTAACGCTGAGAGTCTACTCATCACCTCTCTCATGGCCTTTTCCCCAGCAGAGGCGTGAATGTTGAACATATCGATATCGAGCTTGGCAATCTCCATGGCTGTATCAGCCATAGTATTTGGTATATCGTACAATTTTAAGTCTAGAAATATTTTACATTTTGGCGCAACTGTCTTGATAGTAGAAATAAACTCTTTACCATCCCTGATATAGCTACGTAATCCCACCTTTATCCAGATATCATCATACTCTTTTAATGATTGCACTAGAGCTAAGTTTTCTTGCTTTGATGGCATATCTAGAGCTATTGTTAGTTGCATTCTCTTACCTTATATAATATTTTGATATAATTCTATCTAAAATGATATAAGGAACTATGATGTTTGGTAAAAAATTAAAAGATTATAACTTGTCCGAAGATGAGCTTTCAAAGCTACAGTATGCGTTAGTAGATACAAGCAAAGGGACTATCACGCTTAAATTGTATCCAGAATCAGCACCAATTGCAGTAGCTAACTTGGCAGAATTGGCAAACAGTGGATTTTATGATGGACTCTCTTTTCATAGGGTAATTCCTGGTTTTATGGCACAAGGCGGATGTCCGCACTCAAAAGATAACCCTGCCATGGCAGGAACAGGTGGTCCAGGATGGGCCATCAAATGTGAAGCAGACAACGGAGTGGCTCACAAGAGAGGAGCCTTCTCAATGGCTCATGCCGGCAAAGATACAGGTGGTAGTCAATTTTTTATCACATTCGACAAAACACCGCACCTAGATGGAGTACACACAGTATTTGGCGGTATTGAAGATGGTGACGAGGCCAGTTTCGGCGTACTTGATTCTATCGAAGGTGGAGATGATATCAACTCTATTCGAGTTATAGAGGAGATATGATGAAAATATTAGAGGGTAACCTACAAGTAAACACAAAGAAAAAAATAGCAATTATTAATGCTAGGTTTAATCATTTTATCACAGACAGACTCGTAGAGGGTGCACAAGATGCGTACATCAGGCATGGAGGCAGAGCAGAAGATTTGGATTTGATCTTGGTTCCAGGTGCATTCGAGATACCATTCGCGCTAGATAAAGCACTTGATTCGGGAAAATATGATGCTGTCTGTTGTCTTGGAGCCGTCATCAGAGGTGCTACGCCTCATTTTGACTATGTATCAGCTGAAGCAACAAAAGGTGTAGCAAATGTGGCATTAAAGTATGGTATGCCAGTGACTTTTGGGGTCTTGACAGTCGATAGCATAGAGCAAGCCATAGAGAGAGCCGGCACAAAAGCTGGAAACAAAGGTGCGGAAGCCATGACTGGTCTTATTGAGATGATAAATCTCTACGAGGTAATGTAGTGGCAACAAGACATCAGGCACGTACCGCTGTAGTGGGATTACTATATGCTTATGATTTAGGAAATAGTGATATAGCTAAATTTTCCGATGAAGTACTAGAGGGTGGTAAAATCAGAAATAAACAAAGAGAGTTTTCAAATTCACTCTTTGAGGGTACTATTGCCAACCTAGAGCAAGTTGATACAGAGATATTAGACAAGCTAGGCAACTGGGATATGAAAAGCATAGGCAAGGTTGAAAAAGCTATTCTTCGTCTTGCTACGTATGAGATAACAGTTGCAAACACCGACAGAGCCATAGTTATAAATGAGGCAGTTGAGCTCGGAAAAGAGCTAGTGGACGACAACTCTCCTAAATTTTTAAATGGTGTTCTTGACGCCATAGGAAGAGTAACAAAGGAGTCTTAGCAGACTAGCCAATTGCCCACATCAAAAAGCTCTTTTGTAGCAGGCATACTCTTCCAGCCGATAGGCTCCAAGTACATCATCCTTCCACCAAAATACCCAACAATATACCTCTCTTTGTATATAGCAAACGATCCTCCATCAAACATCGCAAATATATCGTCATAACTTTTCGGAGTCTCATAGTAGCTCAAACTATACGAGTGTAGAGCCTCAATTGTACTTAGAAGCATTTCATTTTTTATCATGCTGCTACTTAGCGTATAATATGCAGGGTAGGGGAGTGACGGATCATCTAACATATCTTTTATGTATAGTCTTTGTTTTTGTTTCTTATTCATGCTGTAAGTATATCAATAACCATCGTAGATAATGTAAAATATGACAAATTGTAATATTTTTATTTTTAATAGAGAAGGAAAATAGTATTGAAAAATATTAATATTAAATAATAATATATTATGCCATATTTAAATATTAACAATATTAAATTCATAGTGCGAAAAAATAACTATATTGAAGAGGGATATTATTAATATTTCCAAATATTTTATCTCTTTCGAACTCGCCGATAGCCTCTCTTGTGCTTATTGAAACATCCATCACAAAGAGCGTATCGGTTTGTAAAATCTAATATTTTTCCGCACTTTTTGCACTGTTTTGTAAAATTCGCATTTCTAAGTGAGTTTTCTATAAAGCTGTTTAGCTTATGTCGAGCCTCTATGGCCTCATTGCTGTCTTTGAAAAAATCAGGAAATTTAAAACTAAGCCAAAGATATAGAGATATCTCTCTAACCCTATCTTCTGCATTTAAAAGCATCTCATTTGTCTGTGCAAAGGAGGGGAGTTCTCGAGGAGGAATATAGTGAACCTCTATGCCTGCTTCAATTTGCTTAATATATCTATTAAACACAGATTCTATATAGGGAGAGGAGATACTAGCTGGTGCGCAACTTAGGTGATACTTAGTTTCGATATCTATGTCATAGTTGTCTACAATCGAGGCGATCTCTAGCATAGAGTCCATGTTTGCAGCCACAAATGGCCCATCAAATTCCATATTTTCAGCAAAAAAACCAAGCACCTTACTAATATTATTGCTTTTTAAAATTTCACTGATAAGCACTACATGCTCCATGTTTGCCATGACCGAGACAGGTAGCTCGATGTCTGTTATTTTCGTGTTAAATATGCTTGATATATTTTCAAGCATGGAACTATTGATCGCACCTACATGCCCGCTCTCTTCGAGTCCATATCTGCCCGCTCTTCCGGATATCTGAAGCACTTCCGAAGGTAGCAGATCCCTACGCCTGAGACCATCAAACTTGTTATCTTTAAAAAATACTATATGTTTGATTGGCAAATTAAGCCCCATTGCTATGGCATCAGTTGCAACCAAGACTGTACTGACCCCATCCCTGAATCTTCTGGCCTCTTCTCGTCTGATTTCTGGTGATAGATTTCCATAGATGACTGATACATCATGTCTAGAAGATAGTTTTTGCTTTAAAGCAAGCACATCTCGTCGAGAGAATGCTATTATTGCTGTCTGGGGTTTTACTTTTTTTAATGGGGTTGGCATAGAATCCAGATAGAGTGAGTTTTTTCTCTCAAACTCTATTATCTCCAAATCCTCTTGGAGATAATCGCACAATGATTTGATAGCCCCCAATGCATCTGCTGACCCAGTCAATATAATCTTTTTAGCTGGGGCGCCGATGAGGGCATTAGCCCAGGCCCATCCTCTATCTCTATCGTTTATCATCTGTATTTCATCTATGACGCAAACATCCACATCCACAAGATGATTCATCATCTCTATGGTGGAGCTAATGTGAGTGGACTCATCATCAATAATCTCCTCCTCACCAGTAATCAAAGAAGAGCTAACATTAGACGATCTAAGAGTCTCATACCCCTCCAGGGCCAGTAGTCTCAATGGAGCTAAATAGTAACCTGTAGTTGCCTCTGCCAACTCTTTCATTGCCAAATAAGTCTTGCCGGAGTTGGTGGGGCCTACATGAAAAACAATTTTTCTCTTAAGGGATCTGGCCAATGGAAACAGACTTTTAAAATCTCTGATACTTTTTGCCAGTAACTCCTCACGCTCTTTTTGTTCGAGTAGGGGAGATATATATTCTTTAAAATGAAACAATACTCTACGCATATTCTTGTCTCGTAATTTTAACGTAGCAGAGTTCTGTATTTGAGCAGAAGCAAAATTTACGATAAAGTCCTCATAGGTAGCCTGCTGAATTTCTAGATTTTTCGAAATTTCCTTCATCTGATCTATTAGATGCTTTATATTGGATTCAAGCGCACTCTCCAGCTCCAGCCTCTTGTGTTCTATGTCTATATCAAATTCTGGAATGGTATTATTCCAAATGCCGCAATAGATCAGCTCTTTATCGTATGAGACAGAGACGGTATAACTGATCTCCTCTTTAAATAATTTATATATCTTAAACTCTTGGACTAAAATATGATTTTCAGTATCATATAGATGAATATTGCCGTTAATATTTCTAAATATCTTTTCTAGCGTTCCAATATTTAGAGAAGCACAACAAGGATTCTCTTCTGGCCTCATTCTCTTTAGTATATATTTAAAACTGTCGTGGTCGAGTAGGGGGTTCGATAGACTGCGATATCCATTCAAAAACATCTCTATAATTTTTTGCTTCTCATTGATAGTTCTGGCTTTGTGCTCTTTCAGATATGATATAATGTACTCATCAGTCTGATTCCATAATTTATCGAAGTCAACTGCCGAAGAGAGACATAGAAGATTTTTTAAAAAATCCTCATCATCCATCTCAAAGATGAAGCTATGCATAAAGCTCAACCTATATTCGCTATCAATTTCAGCATCCAGGCTCTGCTCTATATTTTCTATTCTTTTCGTACGCCTAATATATTTTAGTCTATTTTCGATCTTTTGATGAGTTATCTTATTGGCTCTAGACTCCATAAAGGATGATATGATTTCGCCTTCTTCCTCCTTTGAATGATCAAATCCAGACAATATATATAGAATTTTATCCACCTTATCGGTATACTCTTTCTTGTCAGCACCGATACTGAGATCTCGTTTTCCGCTGAGGTGTTCAACTATTGATTTTCTATAGATATACTCACCCTCACTCCAGGCACGTCTGAGAGCCCTTATTAGAGACTCTCTATCTAATGTGATACTATCGAGTCTTAGCAGCATCACTAATTCTAACAGTTCGTCATCGCTCAGCGTAGTTACACCATCTTCAAACGAGCTATTGTCAAATAGCTCTCTGATTTTATTATTTAATTTTATAAAGTGTTTTCTTTTTTTCTTTGCCATTTGCATATTATATAGTATATATATAAGTAAATAGATTATATATGTTAATATTAATTCCTATTAATATCATATATTTTATAGTATCAATTTAAGTTTTCTGTTAATTAATTAATATTTCTAGATATGTATTCCCCGCAAAGCTCGTCTATGGCGGCATTAACTATTTGTTAATTATTTTATTAAAAAATATATAATTTAGGGTATACTTTCTCTAGATAATTTACTTCTTTACTGTAACGTAGAGTCAAAGGATAACGCTAGTGTCAAAACTAAATATGATTAAATACACATTACTATTTGCATTTCTTTTCACTCACGATATTGAGGCGAGCAGTACTTCACGCCAGATACTAGAGGTAGAAGCAGCATCCTCACGCTTAGTAATAAAGACTCCAGCCAGGCAGAGAAGATCGCCAATTGAAGCATTAAGCGGTATAACTCACACAGTGGTCATGCAGCCGCAAGAGAGTCGTACCATACATATTACAAAACCTAGACATAGGAGTCCGCTGGATGCCCTAAGTGGTCGCTCAGACAACTCAAGGATAGTAGTGACTCCACATAGCTACACCACAGCTAAAAAGATTAAAAGAGCTGTTTCACATCACAAAACAGTGGCTTTAAAGAGTGCGATCAAGACAAAACCAAAAAGCTCCAAACTGCTGGCCATGGTAACACCAAAGCATATCAAAACGAGCAAGACTACTGCTAAGATAATTAAAAAGAGTGTAATACACATACCAAGAAAAAATAACAACTCTGGTGAGAAAATTTTATATCTTACTTTTGATGATGGCCCACTAAATGGCACTCAAAATGTTCTCGATGCTACGAGAGAAGAGGGTGTTGATGCTACTATGTTTTTCATAGGAAAGCATGTGCAGATGAACCATTCTCTATTTGTGAAGGCTGCCTCAAGAGCCAATCTCCTTGTTGCAAACCACACATATAGCCATGCTGATGGTCAATATCGTAAGTTTTATAATGATAAAGATAGAGTTCTACGTGACATAGATAAATCACAGAGGATAATTGGTGGATCCAAATACCTAAGACTATGCGGTAGAAATGTTTGGCGCTTGCCAGATATCAGTAGGGATGATTACGGTATCAGTAGGGGACAAAGAAACGTAGAAATTACTGACTATAACGCATTAGAAGATAAGGGATATCAGATATATGGCTGGGATATTGAGTGGAGATACGATCACTCCACCAAGATACCATTATGGGACGCAAAAGAGATGGCAGCAAAAATAAATGCTAAATACAACAGCGGATATACTGCTCGTCGTGGTAAAATGATTTTACTCTCTCATGATTTTATGTTTAAGGGGGCAGAGGGAAAGTATGAACTTATTGATTTGATTTCAATACTAAAATCACAAGGATGGAAGTTTGAAACATTAACAAGCTACACCAAGGAAACCCCTGGTGTATTTGTAAAATTGAAAAAACTAAAAGAGCCAAAAAAGATAGCAAAAAAAATAGTTCCTACTGTTGTCTCTTTTCCTAAAGAGCAAATCAGAGTAGGTAGCCTCAATGCAACAAAGCAGCCACATCTATCTATACATGAACTGGAGCTAACAACTAAGCTCAATGATGCCATCACTTCGTACAACCCCGTGTTGGTACGCAAACTTATCAGACAGGGTGCTAGCCTCAATAGTATAGATCAAAGCGGCCAGCTTGCTCTCAATACTGCCGTACGAGTAAACAACATGACTATAGTGAAAATATTGATTAAGCATGGTGCCAAGATTAATAATCGTGACCTAAAAGGAGCTTCTCCTATTTTGATTGCTCAGCGATATCACAGATTGAAAATAGGCTCATACCTTATTAATCAGCTAAATATACAAAAAAATGATGCCACTATCGCATTGGCTCAAAAAGCCTCCATGGGCAAACAGAACTAAAAAGGCACTCTCGAGCAATTTTTTGGATTGTTCCTGAGTGCCTTTCGCGAATGAGGGGCACATAAAAACCTTATTTATCCATGTTTCTATGAGATATGTGGTAATCTACAACTTTTATAACTGGTCTCACGGGAGACCGGTTGTGTTCTATTTGATTCAATTGGTTAACATAATATAAATTCTATGTAATAAATATTGAGTTCAGACAGAACTTCTTCAGGGAGTGATATATGTTTTATATAAACTTTTACTCTACTTCCTAATTAGCTATATTAAAACTTCTATATATTGATACTTTAGAATATTAAAATTAACTTCTAT